>JANOMP010000326.1:0-16164 GCA_031420365.1 Cytophagaceae bacterium | reverse complement strand
ACAAAAATCTCAAAAAAATATAAACTTACCCCAAATCAAAGAAAAAAGCCAGCAAAAAAATTATATACAATTGTATATAATGTATATGCGGCTAACTAAAAATAAAAAAGAAGGGGTTTTCTTGCTGACACTAAATAAAACGCTTAATAGACCTAAATCATTTTCTACGAAATGATTTTTTTGAGTATATTCAATTTTTTTTTAACTAATTAATACTTGAATGAAACTTTTAAAAATAAAATAAAGTTTTATTAGAAAGTATAATGTCTAACGCTATGGTAACAGTATCTGAACAAGCAAAAAATAAAATTTTAGAATTAAAACAATTAGAAGGAAAAACCGATGGCTATGGTATAAGGGTTTCGGTAGAAGGTGGAGGATGCTCAGGTCTAATGTATGATTTGGCTTTCGATGCTCAGGAACAAACCAACGACCACACTTTTGAAGACCAAGGAATAAAAATATTTGTAGACAAAAAAAGCCTTTTGTATCTTATTGGTACTCAGCTTGATTACTCCGATGGTCTGAATGGAAAAGGTTTTCAATTTAAAAATCCAAATGCTTCTCGCACTTGTGGGTGTGGTGAAAGTTTTTCTGTTTAACTTATTAAAAAAAAACTAAAGCACTTTTTGTTTTTTTCCACATTTAAACTTTTCAAATCCAATAATATTTATTACTTTAATCAATATTTAATTAATAAATTGTTTAAGGGTTTAAACTTCTACATATCTATATAGCACGATTTGCATATTTACGAAGAAGTGCATGCTATCTTGTTTCAGATTTATCATAAGTTTTTACTTTTAAGTTGAAAATTATTTTCAACTAATTTTTTACTTTCTTAAATTAAAAAAAACTATGAAAAACTTTATAGATGGTTCTTCCATATTGGTAATAGGTATGGGTAAAGTAGGCTCATTGGTTGGGATATTATTAAACAAAAGATTTAAAGTAACAGGGTTAGATAAAAATAAACCTCATTATGATATTCCACTATCTTTTCCCATTATTCAAGGCGACAGTTCTGATATTGAATTCTTAGAAAAAACATTGGTTAACTTTGAAGCAGTGGTTTCTTGTATGCCTTATAATCTTAATTTAGAAATTGCAAAAATTGCTCATAAAAACGACCTTCATTATTTTGATTTAACAGAAGACGTACCTACCACAAAAGCCATAAGAGCTTTGTCAGAAACCGCAAATTCTCTTTTAGCTCCACAATGTGGATTAGCTCCTGGTTTAATAGGCATAATTGGAGCTGACTTATGTAAAAGATTCGACAAATTAAGAGATATAGAGCTTAGAGTTGGTGCCTTACCACAATTCCCAAATGGATTACTAGGTTACTCGTTCACATGGTCTCCGGCAGGCGTAATTAACGAATACATTAATGATTGTGAAGTTATTCATAATGGAATAATGAAAATGGTTCCAGCTTTGGATGGAGTAGAAAAAATATTTATTGGTGGTGAAGAGTTTGAAGCATTTAGTACTTCTGGCGGCTTAGGTACAATGTGCGAAACTTATAATGGGAAAGTGGATACTTTAAACTACAAAACCATGCGGTATCCAGGACATGCAAAATTAATGAAATTTTTGCTTTATGAATTAATCATGAAAGAAAATAGGCAACAGCTAGAAGAAATATTAACAAATGCCAAACCTCCGGTGCAGGAAGACGTAGTTTATGTATATGCAGTGGTGGAAGGTTGGAAAAATGAAAAGATAAACCGAGAAGAATACTATAGGGCTTTTCATCCTTTAATAATTGACGGCCAAAAATGGAGAGCAATATCATGGACAACTGCCGCTTCTTTGGCTGCAATAATAGAATTAGTAGCAGAAAAAATTTTACCTTTAAAAGGCTTTCTAAAGCAAGAAGAAATTCCTTTTGAAAAATTTCTAGCTACAACAAATGGATCATTATTTAAAGATTAAACATTTTTTTTTCAAGGTCAAAAACCTGAAACCAGTAAAGTATGACAACCCTTGATATGGTATAGTATGAGTATGGCCTCGTGAGCAAATATTACGAAAGAGTGCCTATTGCGAAAAAATTACGGATACGATGACAAAAAAAGAAATTATTTACATTGATTTTCAGTATTAAAACGATTAGAAAAGGCGCAGATACCATTAAGCGAATTATCAATTATGATTTGTGCTTCATTTGAGGCTATTAATGTACTAAAAAGAATTCCTAAATTATCATATATTTAATTAAACATAGCCATAAAAATTTAAACAGATAATTTACAAGCAGACCCTATTTATAGCTTAAATCTGAATTATGGTTACTCAATTGTTGCTTTTTTGTATAACCCTCTTTGGTCAATACCAACTTGGGATAATTTTGAAAAATTACAGATTGAAAGTGAATATGCAGCTTGAGCAATTAACAAAGGTAAGTATTTGAATCATTAGACGAAATGAAATATTATGTGAATTATTCTTTTAAAAAATAAATCTAATCATTTAACTTATACTAAAAAGTCGGCTCAATTGAGCCGACTTTTTTTATTTTTTTGGTTTTGGAGCTAACATCACTATTAACCTTTTACCTTCCAATTTTGGTGGTGCTTCAGGCTTTCCTAAATCTTCAAGTGCTTTTACAAATCTATCTAACAATTCAAAACCCTGATTTTTAAATACAATTTGCCGACCAATAAACTGCACATAAGCTTTTACTTTCGAATTTTCCTTTAAAAAGTTTTCTGCGTGTTTTAATTTAAATTCAAAATCGTGATCGTCGGTTTGAGGCCCAAATCTAATTTCTTTTAAAACAGTTTTGGTTTGTTTGGCTTTTAGTTCTTTTTGTTTTTTCTTTAATTCATATTTGAATTTCGAATAATCTACAACTCTACAAACAGGTGGTGAAGAGTTGGGTACAATCTCCACTAAATCAAGGTTTTGCTCTTGAGCTAGTTGAACAGCCTGAACAAATGTATAAACCCCTTGTTCAATATTTTCACCTACCAATCTTACTTCAGCTACCCCTCTAATCTTTTCGTTAATTCTGTGTTCGTCTTCTTTTCTTACCGGTGGACGATACGGCTTTCGCATATTTTTTGCCATTAAAAAAAATTAAAAGTGTTTTTTCAGACCATGACTGTCCGAAATTTTATCAAATTTATTATTTACTTTTCAATTAATACCAAATTTAGGTATATTTTTATTTATTTCCATTTTAGTAAAAGCAATAAATTCTTCAATACTAAATGAGCCTAAGTCCCCTTCTCCCTTTTTCCTTAGAGATATTTTTCTATCTTCTTGCTCTTTTTCTCCGATAATTAACATTAATGGCACTTTGTTTACTTCCGCATCTCTAATTTTTCTCCCAATTTTCTCAGACCTATGATCAACATAACCCCTTATATCAGCTTCTTGCAAAATTAAGAATACTTCATTTGCGTAATCTTCAAACCTTTCTGAAATTGGTAATATGGCGATTTGGTCAGGGGATAGCCAAAATGGAAAATTACCTGCAGTGTTTTCAATTAAAATGGCTATAAATCTTTCTAAAGAACCAAAAGGTGCTCTATGAATCATTACTGGTCTATGTTTTAAATTATCAGCACCTGTATATTCTAAACTAAATCTGTTTGGAAGCTGATAGTCAACTTGAATTGTACCTAATTGCCATTTTCTACCCAAGGCATCTTTAACCATAAAATCTAACTTTGGCCCATAAAACGCAGCCTCACCATATTCTATAACTGTATTTAAGCCTTTTTCATTTGCGGCATCAATTATTGCCGCCTCTGCCTTATCCCAATCTTCATCTGCACCAATATATTTAGTCCTGTTTTCCTTACTTCTCAAAGAAATTTGAGCACTAAAATTGTCAAATCCTAAAGAAGTAAACACATATAATACCAAATCTATCACTTTTTTAAATTCTTCTTCCACTTGATCATTGGCGCAAAAAATATGTGCATCATCTTGTGTAAAACCTCTTACTCTTGTTAATCCATGCAATTCGCCACTTTGTTCATATCTATATACTGTACCAAATTCAGCTAAACGCAAAGGCAAATCTCTATAACTACGAGGTCGGGCTTTAAATATTTCACAGTGATGAGGACAATTCATAGGTTTTAACATAAACTCCTCTCCTACTTCTGGAGTTTTTATAGGTTGAAAAGAATCCTCCCCGTATTTTTCCCAATGACCTGATGTAATATACAATTCTTTACTTCCAATATGTGGAGTCACTACTGGAAGATATCCCGATCGCAATTGAGCTTTTTTTAGGAAATTTTCCAATCGTTCGCGAAGCATAGCTCCTTTTGGAAGCCAAAGTGGCAAACCTTTCCCAACCTTATCAGAAAACGTAAAAATATCTAATTCTTGGCCCAGTTTGCGATGATCTCTACGCTTAGCCTCCTCAATAAGGGTTAAATACTCTTCTAACTCTTTAGCCTTCGGAAAGGTTATTCCGTAAACTCTTGTTAGCATTTTATTATTCTGATCACCTTTAAAATACGCAGACGAAACGTTTAAAATCTTTGCCGCTTTTATATATCCTGTATTTGGAATATGTGGACCTCTACATAAATCTGTAAAATTCCCTTGCTTATAGAGCGTTATCTGCCCGTCTTCGAGGCCATTTAAAAGATCAAGTTTATATTCGTCTCCTTTTTCTTCAAAAAACTTATGAGCATCAGATTTTGAAATGGGAATACGCTCAAATGGGCTTTTTAATCTAGCAAGCTCCATCATTTTATCTTCAATATTTTTAAAATCGTCAGACGAAAGTGATTCTTCACCGGTGTCAATATCATAATAAAAGCCATTTTCAAGAGGAGGGCCAACCCAAAACTTGACTTTTGGATACAATGCCTCAAGAGCTTCCGCCATAAGATGAGCCGAAGAATGCCAAAAGGTTGATTTACCCTCTAAATCGTTCCAAGTGAGTAATTGAAAATTGCAATCAGAATTTATTTCAACATTTAAATCCACAATTTTCCCATCTAATTTTGCAGCTAAAACATTTCTAGCTAAACCCTCGCTTATTGACAAGGCCACTTCCATGGGGGTTATTCCTTTATTAAACTCTTTTATATTATTGTCGGGAAGTATAATTTTTATCATTTCAATTAATTTCTTGTTGTATCTTTTCCAATTTCCACTGGAGTCCTTTTTTGAATTTTTTCAAAATTACCTAAATTACCATCAAAAATTCTTCTGTCTGGCTCTGGCGTTATTTCTTCGATTTTAACATTATTTGGTTTATAAAAACCACGATTTTCATTATCATAAACCTTGGAAGCCTCTTGAATTTGAAATTCAAACCTTTGTAAATTAGCAACTAATTCTGCATTTTTAGGAGCCAGTTCTAAAGCTTTTTCCGTAAATTTTTTTGCTTTATTAAAGTTTTTTTGACTTTCGTAACATTCTCCGATTTTTTTAAGTGGCAAATAATTTTTCGCGTCAATTTTACTCCATTTTTCATAAATAATTAAAGCACTAACGTAATTCTTTCTTCTGAAATATATCTGTGCAATTTTATCCAAAGCGTCATATCTTGCAGGTTCTAATTTCAAAAATCGCTGATAAACTTTTATTGCGCTGTCACCTGCTCCGATACTTGAAAGTATTTCAGCTTTATTAAAAATCAATTCTCTTTTGGAAGAAAACTTTGAAATCGCTAATTCATTAAAAACCAATGCCGAGTCAATTAAATGATTTTTGGTATATATCTTTATCAATTGATCATATGCATCAAAACTATGAGGTTTTAATTGAATAGATTTTTTATAATTATTAATCGCTGTTATTGTATCCCCTCTTTTAGCATAATATTTACCTTTCACCAAAAATACCTCCGATTTATTTGGATAAATAATTTCAGCTTTGCTAAAATATTCTACAGATTTATCATATTTTCCAATATTATTATACAAATCCGAAATCAAAACATACAGATCTGGAGAATCAAAATTTTGATTTTCAGCTAGCAAAGCATTAGTAAGAGCCTTAGGATCTTCGAGATGATTTTGAATTTTTGCTTTTTGAAAAAGAAATAACCCAAAGTTTGGATTCAATCGTTCTGCCCTACTTATATCTACCAAGGCATCTTTATAGTTTTCAATTTTTTCGTAAAGTAGTGCTCTTTTATAATAATTATCTGGATCGCTCGGGTTATTTTTAATAGCTTCTGATAAAATACTTAGCGATGCAAGATATTGATTTTCAAGATTATCCTTAATTTTAATTGGAATGTTGTAATAAGCTCTTGAACTTTCCTTACAAGAAAAACATAACAATAATAAGAAAACAATACTCAAATAAAATCTCATTCGTCTTAATTCGAAGTTCAAAACACAAAAATCCGAATTTTTTGACAAACCTGAAAGGTTTTCCCAAAAAAGGATACTAAAATATAAAAAATAGACCAAAACTAGATTGAAAATTATAAAACTAATAACCAGATGCAATTTTAGTGATGTAAATAGTTTTTCTAATTTGAGTATATACTAAGCTTGAATTTTTCCTTTTACGTCTTGAGTTAGGAATGTTTTTTATGCTTATGGCTTCAATTTTGGATTTAGAACCATTGCTAATGAAATAATTATCATACCAAAATTTAACGCCATTATATGAAGGTAGGTAATTGATATCTTTACTATTTGGAATTTCATCTGTCAACTTATAAACCACAGGTTTGTTACCAATATTGAAATTTTTCATTATTAAAGCCCCATTTTGACAAAAAGCTACAGATCCAATTCCTGAAAAACTTAAAGGTTGATTTATCTGTGGACTAAGCAAATTTAATTCTAAAGAATTAGATGAAACAAATACACCATCGGTTGATATATTAAGAACAATTCCAGTAAAAAACCGATAGCCTTTTAAATAAGTATTGGATTGAGTTCGATTATTTCTTCCAAAAAAGGCAATACCAGTATTTGGTTGTCCGCTGCCAAACGAATGATTTTTTGAACCTTGTTCTGGCTTATAAAAAGCCCCACCCATGCCAATTAACTTAGTGTTGTGTAGGGTAAAATGAGGTAAAAAGGAAATATCTTTTAGATTTGTTTTAAAATTTTCAGTTTGAATGGAAGAATCGATTAAACTCCTAAATGAAAATATGTTTAACTTATTTTCATTACTCAGTTGTGTAAGATCATAAAAAAAGAAACCTTTTTCACCTAAATTTGATTGATAAATACCAGTTAAAATCGTTTTACCGTTTTGTAACTCAATAAACTTTCCGCTAATTGGGAAATTGCCAGAATGCTGATTTATTCTTTTATTTGACAGTTGATTACCAGATGTATCAAAATCTGCAAATGTCAAGAATGCTTCTTTAAAAAATTCTCCTTTCTTATGTTTTTCATTGGCATACCCAATCTCTTTTACACTCCATAAAGATTTAATTTTCTTATTTTGAGAATTATATTCAAAAACTTGACATTGTACTTTTCCTAGTATGAGAGAGCTTATAAGTTTACCCTTTTTAGTTTTAAATGAGTATTCATAAATTATTGCTCCTTTTTCATTTGCGCCTGCTATTAATAACTTATCTTCTAAAAATACGTAGTTTTGGTTATTAAAAAATTCCCGAATTTCAAAACCATTGCTTGTATGTTTTCCAGTTAATAAATCAAAAACAAAAAATTGATAATACATACCCTTCGTTTCTTTGAATAAAAAAGTTACCTTTTCTTTATCGAAAGAGAAAGCAGTAGGTTGATTTTCGACATCTAAATACAAATCTTTTTCCCACTTCTTTTTAAGTTCTTTATCAAATAGAACTATCTTGGCTTTTGCAATATCACTTTTAACAAATAGAAAAACCCCAATAGTGTCCATGGGTATTAGTAATTGCCAGGAGGGCTTTCCAACTACTTCTACTTCAATATTTCGAATTACTTGGCCATACGATTCAAAAAAAATAAGAAATAAAAACAGGGCACACTTCATGGATTAGTATTGAATTTTCTGTATGAAGCAAGAGAGTTTAAAATTAGTATTTGCATTTGTATTTTTAACAACACCCCAATTTAAAAAATATTGATCATACCAATGTTCAAAATTTTCGAATTCAGATTTCCTGAGTTTTGGCAATCTATCTTCTTTATTTTCATCTATCTCCGAATTTTTCATCAATTTCCCAGTTGCGTCAAATTCAGCTACCTGCAACTTATTTTCTTTAGCATATGAAACTAAGGTTTTTTCTCCATTATCGCTAAGTTTTAAATGAGATTTTAGATCAAAATATTTCAGGTTTTTGTACTGAACCGTATTGTCCCAAACTAGCTCACCTTGTTCATCAATTGCAACAACCAAACCTTGTATGTATTTAAATCCATCAAACGTTTGAGAAGACCTAGTTCTATATCCCCAAAGTGCAGGGTTATTTGCCCAATAAGCACTATTAAGATATTGTCTTCCCCATAATGATGATTGATACATTAGTGGGTTTCCAAAAAAAGGACTATTACTCATGGTATTAGACCTAAATTCAGGAACAAATACTTCAGATGAAATTAATAATTTACCGTTAGAAGGCAAGACTTCGTTAATCAATAATCGATAATCAAATCGATATTCAGAACCTTTATCCTTCTTTTTCTTAACTTGTTTGCTTAATCTATCCTGTTGTTTTTGATTAAGAAAACCAAAAAAACTTTTCAGAGTTTCAAATCCATAATACCTAGTTTTTTTTATTTCTTCTAGATTTGTAATAAATATTCCTTGAGAACTTGAATATTCATCACGTCCATTACTTTTTAAACCATAGTTCCCTATCAACATTCTCTTACCTTTTGACTCAAAAAACTTTGCACTTAAAAATTCAAATTCACTTTGAGAAGTTATTTGTAAAGTTTGATTCAATTTTCCTGAAAATAGGTAGTTCCTAAAAACTATTTCGGTTTTCTTTTTATTTTTATTTAGCAAGACAACATTTACTCCATTAGAATCTATTTCCATGCTTTGAATAAGTGTTTCCCCTTTAAGGTTCAAAGAAACAAATTTAGGAGCATTTGAATTAGCGTCATAAAAAATCATCATAGTTTCTTTTTTGACATTTCCTGCTATACAAATCATATTTTCAGAAGCTTTGAAATAAGAAACTTCGAAATTGGGAACAGACTTTATTGTATATTTTTGAGTTGCGGCAAATGCTGTAGATATTTTCAACACATTCAAAACATCTGAATTTCTAGTCTCTAATAATAAATAAAGAAATTTATCGTCCACAAATTCTTCTACAAAAGTGGTCCGAGTTGGCAATTCGCTATCTAAGTCCCAAACTAAGTTAAGATTTTGATCAAATTTTTTAATTTTCAAAAACCCATTTGAGGCCTTATCTAATTGAATTATCCCTTTATCTTTAAGATTTACTACTCTAATTAAATTTGACGGACTAGTGATACCAATTTGGATTTTATCTTGACCAAAAGAAGAAATACTAATAAAAAAAAGAAATAAGAAACTTTTAAACTTCATGTGATAAAAATATTATTCTGTCAAACTCTATAGCATTCACAGGCATTACTGAAAGCCTAGAGTGTTTAACTAATGCCATATTTTGCAGCAATGGATCAGACTTAATTGTTTTTAATGTCACAGCTTGGGCTAATTTTTCAATTGGAGCTAAGTCTACTACTACCCATCTTGGATCATCAATAGTAGGATCTGGATAACTTTCTTTAATGACTTTTGCTACTCCAACCACTTCCATACCCTCATTTGAATGATAAAACAGAACTAAATCGTTTAATTTCATTGCTATCAAATTATTTCTAGCTTGATAGTTTCTAACTCCATCCCAATGATCGCTGCCTTTACTAACGAAATAGTCCCAAGAATATTTAAAAGGTTCTGATTTTACTAACCAATAATTCATTTCTATTATTTAAATTTAAATTTCGATATCCAAAGATTCTTGGCGTTCCATTTTACTAAAAAATTCTACTCTCCAGGTATGGTCCGCTAGTAAAAAAACTTTGGCTAAAAATTGTGAAAATGGAAATTTACTTCCCCATTCTTTGGGAGCAACCATAGACAACATATCTGAACCATCTATTTTTTCATACAAATAATAAGTGTGATTTATTATAGGCTCAAAACTCATTTGAGCATCATAAATTCGTTCTGAAATTTCTATTCTATTATTTATTTCTTTAGCTTGATACCCCAAAAGCTCAATTTGCTTATACAATTTATGCAGTTGATCTTGGGTTTGTTGTCGCATAGCCATTTGTGCCTTCCCTTTTACTTTCCCCATATCCTCAGGCCTAATTACCGCACTTCCCGCGGTGTGTGCATATCCTATCAATCCAGGGTTTTGAGAAACATTTTTATTTGCAACTGAATCGCTCATTAATAATTATTTATTATTCTAAAACTAGAAAAAAAGGATTTGGTTATGAAATAGCAAAATTATGTATTCTTTTAAGAATTTAAAATAAATAAAAGATTTATAATTAATATATAAAAAGTGAAGGTTATTATTGCAACAGAAAACATTTTATTATCGTATCTTGTTTTAAAAATTAAAAACACCTAACGTTTTAAACTAAATGGAAATACTGCAAGAAAAAAATCAAACTATTGATAGAAAAGATTTCATGAGGCAAGTAGGAATGGGCTTCGGAGCTATTATGCTAATGAATTGCCTCCAAGGATGCTCAGAAAGTGAAATTCCCGATCCAAACCCAATTATTGGTGGTACAGGCATAGATTTTACTGTCAACATTATGGCAGCGGCGAATAAAGCATTACAGACAAAGGGAGGATTTTTAGTTATAAATGATAAGAAAATTATAATAGCTAGAACTACTTCTGATACTTGGATTGCAGTTTCATCTGCTTGTACTCATCAGGGTACAAATGTAGAATTTAGGGCAACTCAAGGAGATTTTTTATGCCCAACCCATGGATCTATTTTTACAGCAAGCGGAGCAGTTTCCAAAAGCCCAGCCACCACCCCATTAAAAAAATTCAATATTACTTTTTCAGCTAATACAAATACTCTGAGGGTATTTGAGTAAAATGATTTTTATTTCAAAAAATGGAGATTTAATTAATACTGAGCCTGAAAACACATATTTCAAAAGAGTATTTGATTTAATTTCTTATTGGAATTCAAATTCTGAGACTTTAGAATTACAAACTTCTGGCTCTACTGGAAACCCTAAGATTATAGTGGGAAGTAGAGCTAGAATAGTTGCTTCTATCGAAATGACAAGAAAGGCTTTTAACCTACATGACAACGATTTGTTTTTCTGTTGTTTAAATGTAAACTACATAGCAGGCATTATGATGGTATTTAGAGCATTACACATTGGTGCAAATTTGTTAGTCGTTGAGCCAACCTCTAACCCTTTATTAAACCTTGGGAATCAAGAATATTTACTTTCAAAAGTCAAAGTTTTCCACTCTTTTGTTCCATTACAAATTGAAACTATTTTAAAAAATCCTAAATCTGCTATTTTATTAAATTCTGCAAAAGCAATAATAATTGGTGGAGCATCAATAAATTCGATGCTTTCTAAAATGTGTAGCGAATTATTTGTTCCAATTTATGCTACATTTGGAATGACCGAAACATTGAGTCATATAGCAATTCGTGATCTAAGAAAAGAAGGGGAATCGTTTAAAATTCTTGAAGGAGTAACAATTGAAGTAAATACTAAAAACTGTTTAAGAATTAATGCTGCATCTACTTCCAATGAATGGATTCAAACCAATGATGTAGTAGAATTAATAGATAATTCAAGTTTTATAGTTAGAGGCAGAATCGATAACATTATTAATAGTGGTGGAGTAAAAATACAATTAGAAGAAATTGAAAGAAAAATCGAAGAAAAATTAAATTTAGATTCCAGGTTTTTTTGTTTTGGAATACGTGACGAACTATTAGGACAAAAGCTGATTTTAATAATTGAAGGTAACCGAAACACAGTAACTAAAGAGCAATTACAAGGATTTTTAACTAAATTTGAAGTTCCAAAAGAGATATTTCACATTGAAAATTTTGTGGAAACTCTTTCAGGAAAAATTTCAAAAATTAAAACTGTTAATGAAATCCTTAACCATTAGATATCAAACTTCGGAACTCATACCTGCTCCTTTCGCAAACGCTATTGAAATAATTTTAGATTTAAACAATGAACTAAAATATCAATTTGAATTAACCTACATTGATAGAGACCAACTCACTGAAGAGGAAATTTTAGAAGAAGGTTTCTCCACCAAAGATGACCTAGTTTTAAAAGGAATTCTTAAAGAGCCCTGGATAAGTGCTTTAGAAAGTTTAATTTCTGAAACAAAAAAAACGTATCCAATTGAGCTTAAAGAAGATCAAGAATTTTGGGAAATTACGACCGAAGAAGCTATTTTTTTTCCAAATAACACTAAACCGTGGAAAATCTTTATTGACCAATTCCAACAAGCCTGTTTAGAACAAAATATTATTGAAAAACCCCTCCAAATAGGTATATGCAGAAAAGATTACGACTTAGAAACTAGTTTTCAGATAATAGGATGCTTTGAAAACAGAACTTTAGAGGTAATCACAAATGGCATCCTATCAAAACAAATAGAATGGAATAAATTAAATCCATTTTTGATGAATCTATATTCTGGCGAATTTAATTTTGAAAAAGCTACCGATGGTATTCCAAAAAAAACAGGATTATTTATTAATCTTGGTGACGAACTTTGGTATGAAGTTGGAAAATCTCTTTTGATTCAACCTTCCAAAATCACATCATGGATTGACGCTTTATAATATTTTGGATTTCAGAATTAAGAGCAGATACTTTTTGCAAAAGGCTTTCGAAAGGCACTGTGGATAAAGGCATATTTTTACCAATAAATGACTTACAAACCCAAATTTCAATAACATCTTCTTGCGAAATTTCAGAACTTGCAATACCCGATTTATCTGAGCTTAAAAGAAAAACTCCTTTAAAATTCAACTGATTATAAACTCTTCGATATAAAAATCCGAAATTTTTACTAATAATTAAATGATTTTCACCTTCCTTAAGTAGCTCGAAATTATCCACTCTTTCCACAATTAAAATCGAATCCTGAATTGGAAAATCTGATGGAGCATCAAATGCCCTTAAATAACCTTTTGGTAAAAATGGCAAAGAAAGGCAAGGCAAATCGATGAAAAAATCTTGTCTCAAATTATCCTTTAAATATAAATCAAATAGTTGGCGATTAATGTACCGAATTTTTGAGTTTTCAATTGAATTACTGGCCTGTTGATTCTCTATTAAAGATGAAAACAAATCTATTTTATTATATTTAGTAGCAGAATTAGCCTTATCATCAAGAAAACTAGAATTCTCAACAAGTCCTTTCAAATCTTTTTCAATTCTGTTATCAGTTCGTGCGTGTTTTAGGTCATTTGGAAATAATTCATTTAGTTTTCCAATAGAATCTCTTTCAAATGAATAATTTAACAATTGGTCTAAACTCACTCCAAAAAGTTCAGATAATTTATTTAGGTTTTCTGTTGGAGGAATTGCCCTATTCTCTTCGTAAGCACCTATTAAGGATCTTTTGACGCCTAAAACCTCCGCAAATTTTTCTTGCGTAAATCCCATCCGCTTTCTCAGAACTTTAATATTTTGGTTAATAAGTGGCATTTTCTAAAAAGCTTATTTCTAAATTTTAAAATAACACATAAATTATTTAAATATTAAACGATTACAAGGTCTCTATTGTCAAATTGTGGTTGGTATAAATACAAATATCGGCTGCTATATTTAATCCTTCTCTAACCATTTCTTCTGCTGTTAGGTGTGGTGCATGTTTTTTTAGAGCTAATGCTGCAGATTGTGCATACATACTTCCAGAACCTATAGCTGCAATCTGATTATCAGGCTCTAACACGTCTCCAGTACCTGAAATGATTAACATTTCTTCTTCATTAGCAACAATCATCATTGCTTCTAATCTGCGCAAATAACGATCAGTTCGCCATTCTTTGGCAAGTTCAATTGCCGACCTCTTTAAATTGCCACCATAGGCATTTAATTTTTCTTCAAATTTTTCAATGAGGGTAAATGCATCAGCAGTAGAACCAGCAAATCCTGCAACAACTTTTCCACCTGCAAGACGTCTAACTTTCTTTACATTCGACTTTGCAACAGTGTTTCCCATTGTAGCCTGACCATCAGCACCCAAAGATAACTTACCATTATGTAATACTCCTAATACGGTGGTAGACTTTATTTTTGCCATATTTAATAAATAGAACGTTTAAAAAAATAATTCCCCTCAAATATACGATTTGAGAGGAATTCTTTTCATATATTTTTTAAACTAATAATTTGTAAGGCTCTTCTAATAATTCTTTTAGAGTAACTAAAAATGCTGCTCCAGAAGCTCCATCAACAACCCTATGATCACAAGTTAGGGTAACTTTCATACAATTTGTAGCATAAAACTGGCCATTTTTCACAGCGACTACTTCTTTTATTCCTCCAACAGACAATATACATGACTCATTTTTTGGATTATTAATAATTGATGTAAAGGAATCTATACCAAACATTCCGAGGTTACTGACAGTAAATGTATTTCCTTCCCAATCTTTTGGTTGAAGTTGCCCATTTTTTGCTTTTCCTCCCAATTCTTTAGTTGAAGCCGCTAAAACTGATAAGGAGAGAGTGTCGGCAAAACGAATTACTGGAACTAATAATCCATCTGGAATGGCTACTGCCATACCTATGTGTACATGATGATTTTTCCTAATAGTGTCGCCCTTCCAAGAAGAGTTTACATTAGGATGTTTTTTTAAAGCCACTCCACATGCCTTTAATACCATATCATTAAAAGAAATTTTAACAGGCGAAGCTTCATTCATTACAGTACGAGCAGCAATTGATTTATCCATATTGATTTCCATAGTAAGCTGAAAATCAACAGCTGTAGTTTGGGACTCCGCTAAGCTTCTTGCTATAGCCTTTCTCATTTGAGATAATGAAATTTCTTCAAAACTCTCTTGACCATATATTATTGGCTTTCCTAAATTTTCTGATTCAGTGGCAAGAATTGGCTTTAAACTTGGCACAAAACTATCTACATCAGATTTAACAATCCTGCCACCTTCGCCGGTGCCTGTAACAGCTCCTAAATCAACTCCTTTCTCTTTTGCTAAGCTTTTAGCAAGCGGAGAAGCCAAAATTCGTCCATTATTTTTAGCAAATGAGTCTACCCCTATTATATTACTTTCAGTTTTAACATTTTCAACTGCTTCAGAAGCAACAATTACTTTTTCAGTAGATGAAGACTCTTCTTTCTTTAAAGCACCTCCAGAATTAGCTTTAATCAAAGCTTCATAATCAGCACCTGGCTCTCCAATAACTGCAATCACCGAATTTATTGGAGCAGCTTGGCCATCTTGAACACCAATAAAAAGCAGGGTACCATCATCATAGGCTTCTATTTCCATCGTTGCTTTATCTGTTTCAATCTCAGCTATAATGTCTCCTGACTTAATGACATCGCCTACTTTTTTGAGCCATTTATTTATTACACCTTCAGTCATAGTGTCGCTCAACAAAGGCATTGTAACCAATGCAGCTTTAATATTTGAAGTATCTATTTTTACTTCGACAGGTATTTCAATTGGAAGTTTGGCAGAAATAGACTCTGCTTTAATTGTAGTTTCTTTTAATGGTTCAGCACCTAATAGAGACTGAAAGTCTTCACCAGGAGTACCAATAACTGCCATAATAGCATCAATGGGCACTGCATCACCTTTTTGAACACCAATAAACAAAACCGTGCCATCATAATAAGACTCCATATCCATGGTAGCTTTGTCGGTTTCAACTTCGGCCAGTATATCCCCTGACTTCACTACATCCCCAACTTTTACATTCCATGCGGCTATTACGCCTTCTTCCATGGTATCACTCATTTTGGGCATTCTAATAACTTCTGCCATATCTTTATTTTTTGCTTAGAATTAAATGCTTTAGGCTAAATTGATTTTCGTCTCAAAGTTCCCTAAAAACTTTTTTATATTGTAATATTCTATCCTATTTTATTCTGAAAAATTGCTCAATAAAATTAGTTTCTTAAAATCCAAACTTGACTACACTTTAGATTTTGATAAGACTTGACCTCTAATGAATAACAAGTTTTATTCTAATTAATTTTCAAAACAGCCATAAAAGC
>JANOMP010000325.1:0-3223 GCA_031420365.1 Cytophagaceae bacterium | reverse complement strand
TTGCTAATAGCTAGATAATTAATTTAAAAATTTTCATGAGGATTTTTTTTTGTGAGTGTTTTTTTGTTACTTTTTTTCAAAAAAAAGTAAGGCTAACAACAAATTCAGTAAACAGCAATCATTAATTAATTTTATAAAATTAAGTGTTTCACTCTAAATCCTGTAAATCCAATCTTTTTAATTTTAAACGCATGCTAAAATAGAAATAAATTGCAAAAATTTCAATGATCGTTTTTTGTTTATGAATTAATGTTTGGGGCAATCACAATATCTTTTGCCTTGGATAAGTTTTTTAAAAAGATGCTTTTTCTTTCTATAGCTTCCATTCTTTTTTCGTTTTTTTATTTCTTTTTGCTCGTAATTAGATTTTGAATAGCTTTCTTTTGCATAGGTATCAAATACTATAAATATCAAAAGGAAAACGATTAGTTTGATTTTCATAAAAAAAAGATAGTTTTGAGTTTTAACGAAATTTCAAGCTTTAAATTTTATACAAAGATATCATTGGATTAGCTTCCAGTTTATCATCGAAATTAATTTTTGTATTACTCCATATAAATTTAAATAGTTCTAAGTACCTATAATTATATTGGTCCTACTCTGTGGCAGAATGGCTATAGATGATGATAAGGGTTGGTTTATTTTTCTCATGTAATATTTCCAACATTAAACAACTAGGGAACCTACGAATTTCTGGTTTATTCTCTTCGAAAAAAAATAGAAATTTCTGTTTTTTTTCACTTTTAAAAGTCATTTTAACTAAGCGAACTATCATTTAAAAAAGGTTAAGCTGTTGAATTATTTCTATAGTCTTGGGTAAATTTACTTCTGGGACGTTATGATTTTTTGAACTAAGAATAGTGCTAATAGTGTGAGCTTTCATCTGCTTTTCATCGAAAGGTATTTTTATTTTTTCAAGATCTAAATTGTTTGACAGCCATTGGGTCTCCAATTCTTCTGGAATAATAATGGGCATTCGTTTTTTTGTATTGTGTATGGTTTCCATTAAAGGATTAGCCATGGTAGTTAAGATCGAAAAGCTGTGAATTGTATCTCCTTTTTCATTAATCCATTTGTCAAAAATCCCTGCCATTGAGAAAATAGGGAAGGAGGGAAGAAAAATAAAATAAGGTATTTTAGCTTTTCCAATAATCTGCCATTCAAAAAAGCCAGTTGAAGGAATTAAACAAGGTTTGGAATTTTTAAATGAGGGTTTTTCTTCTATTGTTTCTATTCTTGCATTTAATGTTTTTGATTTTATTTCATTTGCTTCTATCGAAGATGATGCCCAAGCTGGAATTAAACCCCAATTCATTTCTTGGATTATGGCAGAAGCAGTGATTACTGGCCATTCTAAATATTGAAAAGCATTAGCATGAAAAATTGGTTTAAATTTAGATGCGTCTTTTGTTTTTTTTTTGTATTTCCTTTCTAAATGCTGTTTATCAGTATTGATTGAGTTATGATAACACATTTTTAACTTTTTTTATGAAATAAATATACAAGAATGTTATGTAATAATGCAACCTTCGTATTTGAAAATTGTCTTTAAGTTAAAATATTATAATAAATAAAATGAAAAATTTAACAGTATTAGCTTTGTTTGTATTGCTAGGGAATTTAGCAATAGCACAAAAAAAAGAGAATCGAAGAGAAATAAAAACAGAAATTACTGACAGTGAAACACCTGGTAAGAAAAAAGTTAGAATTGAAAAGAAGGTCAATGGTAAAGTGGAGGTTACTGAAATAGAAATTGATGCTAAAGATTTAAAATATGGAAAAGAAATAAATTTTATTGATGAATTTGAAGACAGCACGATAAACGGGGATAAAAAAGTTAATGTTATAATAAAAAATGGGGATGATGAGCATTTTAAATTTGAAGAAGAATTAAATCATCCGAGAGGTAATAATCATGTTCGGATTTACTCAAATAGAGATAGAGAATTTCCTAGTGGAAGGAATGGTGAATTTGAATTTGAAATGAGAAGACTCCAAGATAGATTGGCAGATATTCCTTATAAATTTAAAACAATGAAGCCTTTTGAATGGGATAATCCTATTTTGGGCAACGATTCAAAAGCAACAATTAAGTCATTAGATGTTTTTTCTAATAAGCCAGAAAAAGATATTCTAAATATAAGATTCTTCGCTCCAAATGAAGGGGATGTTAATATTACTGTTTTAGATATTAAAGGGAATGTGGTAGCAAAATCTGAGGCTAAAAAATTTACTGGAGAATATGTTGGGCAATTGAAGCTTAAAAAGGACAGCAAGGGTACTTTTTTTGTGATTGTGGCACAAGGAGAAGATGCAATGTCAAAAAAAATCAAAATAGATTAAAAATAATAGTACTAAGTATTACATAATACCAACTTTAACATATATCTTTGCGAACTATTTTTTACATGCGTACTTATGAAAAAGTTAATGGTTCTAATCTTAATCCTTTCTGCCAGTTTAAATTCTAATTCGGCAGGGTTAGTTGATGGTCAAAGAATTACAAAGAAAAATAATTAAAAATTTAGGATTTACAGGATTTAGAGTGAAACCCTGAATTTTATAAAATTAATTAATGATTGCTGTTTACTGAATTTATTGTTAGCCTTACTTTTGCGTTTCGACGCACCGCAGGTATGCCTGTCCAATTGAAAAAAGCCGAATGTCGGGCCAACTGGAATGCCAGCTCAGCCAAAAACACTCACAAAAAAAATCCTAAAAGCCGTCCGCCATGAATTTTTAAATTAATTATCTAGCTATTAGCAATTTAACTTGCTTAAAAATTTTCATACGGACGTTTTTGTGATTAATGGAACAATGAGTTATTTTTTACTAAAAGATTTCACAAATGAATATTTCTACACTCTAAATCCTGTAATACCTTAAATTTAATTCATTTTGCCATTCTTGATTTAAGTTTCCTTTTTATTGCACTTCTTTCTTGTTCAAAGTTTAATTAGATATAGGCAATATTTTTTACTACAAACTAGGATTTGTCTATAGGGTATATTTTTTGAAATCTTACTCTTTATTTGATAAAATTAATCTTATTTTAGGAAAGTTATTTTTCTTGGTCTATGGCGATATATTTAAGCTATAATACTTAATTTTTTTTAGTAAATTTTTGAATTGGTTTTGAATTTAATTCATGATATATTTCTGTAAAATACTAAGAATTTTTTTATTTTTTATTTATATGTATATTTTAGCTTTTATTTTAAAT
>JANOMP010000324.1:0-5144 GCA_031420365.1 Cytophagaceae bacterium | reverse complement strand
GAATATTGAAAAAATACAATTAAATTTATTCGGAAATTGGGAGGGGGTAGTTTTGAAAACTTAATTATTAACCATCTGTAAAGCAAATCAGGTAGGATTTTAAACCAAATTATACTTTAATTGTTTGACAGTAAAAAAATAAAATTTAATTTATTTCTAAAATTACATCGTCTGTAAGTGGATGTGAAACGCAGGTCAATATAAAACCTTCCTTGATTTCTTTTTGAGTAAGCCCATCTTCTTCATCCATCTTAATTTTACCTGAAGTACATTTTCCCATACATGCAGTACACATACCTGCTTGGCAAGAATAAGGTAGGTCAATGTCCAGGTCTAGTGCGGCTTCTAGTATGGTTTGATGCGGCTGCACTTCAAACTCATAGGTAGATCCATCATAGTTTATTTTTACTTTCTGGGTTTTTACTTCAATGTGTTTTTCGTGGTCTAATTCATCAAAGACCGCAGGGGCATTAAATTTTTCAATATGAAAATGTTCTCTCGGTATTTCATAAACTTCACTTATTTTTTTTATTTCGTTCATCATATCTACAGGTCCACAATTATAGAACACATCTTTTTTAAAATCTATGCACCAATCTTTTAAAATTAAGGTTGCATTTCCTTGATTTATCCTACCTTTTTGCCCTACCCAGTATTCGTTTGGTTGACTTAAAATGTGCGTAATTTCTAACCTTCCCTTGTAGTTTATGCAAAGCTCTTCCAATGTTTTTTTGAAAATTATTGTATCTTCAGAACGATTTCCATACAACAAAAAGACTTTTGTTCTGGGTTCTGATTTTAAAACAGACTTTACGATTGAAATAAGAGGAGTAATACCACTTCCTGCACCAACAAGTATTATGTTTCTGTTTTGATTTTCTTCAGGTTCAAAAAAGAAATTTCCCATGGGTTCAATAACCTCCAAAAAGTCTCCTTTTTTAACTTTATCATTTAAATAATTAGAAACAACGCCATTTTTTACTCTTTTTACCGTAACTCCTACAGCCGTGTCTGTGTGTGGTGAGCTAGACATAGAATAGCTTCTTTTAATTTTTTTGCCGTGTTCATCAGGAATGGTAATAGTGATAAATTGTCCTGCTTTATATTTTATTTGTTCGCTAATTGGGTGCCAAAATTGAATGGTAATAGCTTCTTCAGTTTCTTGGATTATATCTTTTACTTGTAAGAAATAGGACTTCATACTTTCTTTGGATCAAATTTTAAATTTTTTGTTAAATTAATTACTTTTAATTAATTGAGTTTATCCAATAATTCTTCAATATGAGAAGAAGAGGAAAACGCAAATACAAGTTCTTTTTTGGGAATATATTCTTCATCTTCTATATCTACTTCTTCGTCCGGTTCCATCCATTTCCAATCTTCACAAGAAGCATCTAAAAGGTCTAGAAGGGTTAAAATTTTGCTTTCGTTTCTTTCATTCAATAAGAAATTCTCAGAATTATTAATGTAGATAGCCAATTTTTCATCTTCAATCCAAGACAAATCATTTATTAACTCATCAAATGAATCAAGATTAAACCCAAAATAATCGGGGAAATGAAGAACTTTAGCAATTTCCTCATAAAAATCCCTTAAAGATTTTAAATTATTACCATTAATTTCAATTATTACAAAATCAGGAGAAATATCGCTTTTGTCTATTATTGCAAGGTTTTCCATTCTTATTTATTGTATTTTATTAAAAGATTTATAATGATCATTAGAATAATAAGCATTCCCATTGTCACTTGTTACTAGTCTCTGAGATCCTCTATTTTTTCCTTTCATTTTTGGATTCACATCCCATTCTTTATAAATTATTTTTTTGTTTTGTTCTGAAGTTTTAGGCAATAAACCTTCTAAATTTTTAAACATTCTTCCACCTACATAACCATCAGGAGGGCTTTGATGTTCAGAAATGTAATTTAAAATCTCAAATACTTTAACAGGAATTTCTATTTGCCCTATTTTTTCATTTTTTCTGTTTTTAATTTGTCTATTGCTAAATTCAAATTTTGTATTTACTCCATTTTCAGAACTATAAATTCGAGTATTTACTCTTTCATGAATAGATTCTTTTTTTTGAAAAATGTAGTCTTTGATTAACATTCCAAAGCCTATTCCTACAAACAATACTAAAATATGCAGAACTATCTTTTTAAACACTAGATACTATAATTTAAGTAAATCAAATTCAAAAATAATTTTTCAAATACAAAATTATGTTAATTTTGCAAGAATTTACATTTGATTACAAAGATTTAGTCTTATAAGCATATAAATGTATAAAAATATAATATTTTAATGTGTTATGGTAGCTTTGATAACAGGTATAAGTGGTTTGGTGGGATCTGCAATTGCCAGAAATTTTCTTCAAAAAGGCATCAGTGTAAAAGCGTTGATACGGGAAGATTCAAACTTAAGTTTAATTAAAGATATTGTTTCTAATATTATATTTATTGAAGGAGACATTTTGGATATTCTTTCTTTAGAAAATGCTATGGAAGATGTGGATTATGTAATTCATTCCGCTGCAATTGTGTCATTTTCCCCTAGTGACAGAACTAAGATGGAGAAGGTAAACATTGAAGGAACAGCTAATGTGGTGAATGTTTGTTTAAGTAGAAAAGTAAAAAAGCTCTGTTTTGTTAGCTCAATATCGGCCCTTGGGCGTCCTTCAAAAATAGATGATATTTTTAATTTTGAGGCAAAAATTGACGAAAGACAAAAATGGGTAGAGTCGGATTTGAATTCCCATTATGCAAAGACAAAATATTTAGCTGAAGCTGAGGTTTGGCGTGGCGAGGCAGAAGGCCTAAAAATTGTAGTGGTAAACCCTACAATAGTATTAGGAGAAGGAGATTGGTTTAAAAGTAGTACAAAGATTTTTAAATATGTGTATGATGAAAAGCCGTTTTACACCTCTGGCTATCTTAACTATGTAGACGTGGCTGATTTAGCAGAAATAGTTGAAAGATTGACAGTTTCTGAAATTTCAGGGGAAAGATTTGCAATTACTTCGGGTTCAGTATCCTATAAGGATTTTTTTGAAAAAATTGCAAAAAAATTCAATAAGAAACCTCCTTACTTTTTAATAAAACCTTGGTTAATGGCTATAATTTGGAGGTTTGAAGCTATGAAATCTTGGCTTTTTGGTACTTTTCCACTCATTACCAAAGAAACTGCGAAAACATCTTCGATGAGAATTATTTACAGTGGTAATAAAATTTCAAACACGCTTAATTTTAAATTCAAAGACTTAGATCAAACACTGGAAAGAGTTTGTACACATTTACTGAAATTAAATTCTTAACCTAAATTCCAAATTGATTTTTTTTCATTGTATTTTTAAATAAAAAGGTATTTATTTTTTTTCAAAAAGACTTTCATTTAACTTTATTATTACAAGTGAATTATTACACCAAAAATCCTTTGCAGCATGAATCAAGAATACAACGATCAGTTTGATGAATTTAATGAGGCTACTTTGGCAGATGCAGCTCAAAGGTTTGAGAGTATGCTTTTAAAAAAAGAATCTCCATACTTTAATGAAGAAATGTTTGAGTCCTTATCTGAATACTATTTACTAAAAGGAAAATTTGAATTAGCTATCAAGGCCTGTAATTTTGGCTTACGTCATTATCCACATTCTTTAGATTTACTTTTAAATAAAGTGCAGCTACTCATTAATAAATTTGATTTAGAAGAAGCAACAGATTTATTAGATCAGGCCAATATCTATCATCCTTCAGACACAGAAATAGAATATTTTAGAGCTGTAATATGCATGTATTCTGGCGAAAATGAAAAAGCTATTGAAATATTTAAAGATATTTTATTAATTGCTCAAGAAAAAGAAAATATTTATTTTCAAATGGGCATGGCTTTTTTAAATATTGGGAGTTTAGATGAAAGTATTGAAGCATTTAAAAATGCTATAGATTGTGATACTAAAAACGAAATGGTTTACAATGAACTTGTGTATGCATTCGAAGTTCAAAGCAAAGAAGAGCAAGGGATAGCATATTTCAATGAGCTAATAGAAACAGACCCATATAATATGCTTGCTTGGTATTCCGTGGGTCTTTGTTATTCAAATTTAGATTTGTTTGAGAAAGCCGAGGTGGCTTTTGAATATGCAATAGCCATTTCAGATGATTTTTCTACTGGTTGGTATAATTTAGGTTTAAGCCAAATGAATTTGGAAAAATTTGGACTTGCAAAAGCGTCATTTGAAAATACATTACGACTAGAAGAGCCCACCGCTGATGTTTTAACTCATCTTGGTGCTGCCCATGAAAAGTTGGAAGAGTATGTAGATGCTTTTAAACATTATAAAAGTGCATCAGAGATTGATGAATTTTGGGATGATGCTTGGTTTGGCATGTCATCAGTGCTTTATGAGCAAGAGAAATTTATTGAGTCTATTCATTATGTAAAGAAAGCCATAAAGTTAAATGAAATAAATGCGGATTATTGGTTGCTGTTAGGCGACAATGAATCTAAATTAGGAAATCTAATTTCAGCATCAGAATCCTATCAAAAAGCTGCCGAATTAGACCCTGCCAATTCTGATATTTGGCTAAATTGGTCACTTTTATATTTCGATAATGAAAAGTATCATAAAGCTTTTGAAATTGTTTATGATGGCATTGAAGAAATTCCTGAGGACGCCGATTTATATTTTAGAGCCACTGTTTATTTATTATATGAAAGTAATTTTAATGAAGCTTATAAATATCTCCAAGAAGGATTGATTTTAGATTACGAAAAGCATGTTCAGCTTTATGATTTTTTTAGTAATTTAGATACATTAAAAGCTTTGCAAAGAATAATCGACCAGTTTAGGAAATAATGCCCAGATAGTTTTTTTAATCCACAATAGATTTTTTTTATTCTTCTTTTTCCCACATTTTTTCATTTGAGGATTAATTTTAGTGCAAAAAAAAATTAATATTATGGTTGGAAAATGATTTTTGACTTTTATTATCCCTATTAAATTTTTAACTTCTGATAAGATTTCTAAACGATATTTTTTTTAATTATAATTTTAGTCGTGGGGGTTTTTTGTCTTGGATTTGTTTTGGCGGGGGTATTACAGTTGATGTGTTGTATGGGTTCGGATTTTTTTGCTGCGCAAAGCG
>JANOMP010000323.1:0-7147 GCA_031420365.1 Cytophagaceae bacterium | reverse complement strand
CCAAAATTGAGTTCTTCAATTCCTTTTAAGACTTTAGCCAATGTATTGTTTTTACTTTCAACGGTATTTCCCAATCTTGTACTTGTTGTGTCAAAATCGGCAAACAGTCCTTTTATATCTGGCTCGGATGGATAACCATTTGCAGAACTTTCAATAGAATCAAAAATAGCTTTTAAATCTGTATTAAGATTGGGGTTAGTATTGGCTGTTTTAACAACATTTACAAAAAGCTGACTGGGATAAATGAAGTAGCCTTTTGTTTTAATTGCATCGTCTTTTATTTCAGGCGTGATTTTATTATCAGGATAGTTTACATAGTTAACGCTATCATCACCGCCTTCAATGTAATTTGAGAAGTTTTCACTGATGAAGCGATAGAAAAGAGTTCCCAAAACAAACTGTTTAAAATCCCATCCATCAACCGAGCCACGAACATCGTTGGCTATTCTCCATATTTTAGCTTGCAATTCTGCTCTTTGTGCTATGCTTGTCATTTCTTATCTTTTATTAAGTCTGTTGGTTTCACTCCTAAAATTTCGGCAATTTCAAAAAGCACTTCAAGTCTTGGTTGCTGTCTGTTTTGCACATAGCCATTGACCATGTTGTAACTTTTCCCGAGTTGTTCAGCCAACCAAGTTTGTTTTACACCTTTTTCTTCCAGCACTTCTTTTATTCTGTTCATGTCTCTTTGAAATGAGTCCGCAAAGATAAATTTTATTTTTAGACTATCTTGTATTTCAATATAAAAAGTGTTTGAATTTTTGTCGTTCTGTCTGTCGGTGCGTTGGCAAAAAATGGCTCTTTTGGTTTTGCGAAGGGTCGGCTTGTGTGTCGGGCAAAACCAAATGTGCCATTTGTGTGTCGGCTGTCTTTTTACACTAACCGATAACTCATAAATAGACGCACTATTTACAGTAGTTTTTGTATTTATCTTTAAAATAAATATATTTTATTGTGTTTTGCGAGCAGTAGTTATTTTTTTTTAGCATGTACTACACAAACATAGTTCTTTTTATTCTATTAAACAAACTTTATAAATTCGCTATCTTGGTCTATGATAGTTAATATTTCTTTTAGTTCTTCAAAGGTTTTATCATCCAGTTTATAATGTATTTCTACTGTATTTATTTGGTCATTCAAAAATAGTTTTTCCCTACTCATTTCCATTTTAAAAGCACCCCATTCTTCACATAATTCTTCTATGTTAGATTCAAGATATACATAATCTGCTTCATAGTATCCCTCGTCGTCGTCTTCTCCATAGCATCTTTGAATCAGCAAATAAGTTCCCATGCTATCAATTATTTTTCTTACATTGGTTTCTGTGTCTTTAATCTTAAAGTTGTCCTTGGCTCTAAAAGTGACCGAAACGCCAATTTCTGAATTATCTAAGTCAATTTTCTCACAGTTTATAATGAATTCCATATTTTTATATGTTTAAATCATCAAAAGGACTGACGATACCTTCCAATGTTCGTTTGCTTACATGCGTATATCGTAAGGTGGTTTTTATATCATTATGGCCTAGAAGCTCTTGTATTAATTTAATATCGGTGCCTCGCTCGTGCAAATGAGTAGCATAGCTATGCCTTAAACTATGGAAACTTACATTTGGAGATACCCTAGACTTTATTTTAGCTTTTTGAAAAACAGCCTGAAGGCTTCTATCAGAATATTGTCCACCCGATTGTCCTTCAAATAGCCAATATGATGGCCTATATGCCTTATAATAAATCTTTAAATAATCTAATACCATTGGAGAAAGAACAGTTTTTATATCTCTTTTTCCTTTAGAGCTTTAATAAAAAGGTATCCTTCGTCGGCATGTATGTCTTTTATCCTAAGGTTTGTAGCTTCGCTAAGTCTCAATCCTGCACTATAAATCAAAAGTAGGATGGCTTTATGTTTCATGTTTTTTGGTGCTTGCAATAATTTTTCTATTTCTTCACGGCTAAAAACATTAGGTAGCGATTTTGATTTATTTGGTCTTTGTAAATTATAATATTCTCGGGGTCTGTCCAAAACATGCTCATAATAAAATAAAAGGGATGAGAATTGAAATATGGACGTATTTGTCAACAGCTTTACGAGAAACCTCACTCGTACGACTTGATGTGCCGCCGAGACTTACCCTCTAAAAGTAATCTTAAAATTAAATGTAGTTTGTTCATAGATAAAACTTGGTTTGCCATCTTGCTTTTTTAAAGCAAGATAGTTCCAAATCATCTCCAAAAAGCACTCTAAAGTGGCCTCCTTTCAGCCAGAATCACTGGACTACTTTGAACCGGAATATCTGCCTGATAATCGGTCATTCCAATTTCTTGTTTAGCTTCCCTGAAACCATGGTCAATCCAAAAAAGGCATGTATCAATGATACTGACTAGGTTATCCGTCACCAAGGCTGCACAAACGGCTGACTGGCTATTACAGGTTTTGCCTAAATTACCACAATATTGATGACCAACTCCGACTGACTCACTGCCTTTTTTTTCTCGCCTGTTTCATCAATAACTAAGGCCACATGTTTGCGCTCAGCAAATAATTGATTCCCGTCTTTTGCTGCATCTGCCATGGCACCTTCAGCACTCCAGAGCGATTCACTTATAAAATGCTGAATCTTGAAACAATCTTATTTTGGATAGCCGTCCGTCATTTTTTCAATATTACGACGCAACTTCTCAGTCGTATATAATGCTTTTATGTAAAACAGTGCTTTATCAATACATCTGCCCGTCTTTGTTCTAAATATCAATGATTTATTTGCAAAAAACCGATTGAATCTTTGTTAAATCAAGGGAAAATCGCTTATTTTACCCTAAGGATTTTGTTGGTTGTTTGCATACATAAATATACTAATTTTCCGTGATATTTACTAATCAAATACTTGATTTACATATTTTTAATTAATATTTTTTATACCTATTTTAAGTTTGTCAAAGTAGAATTAATTATATTTTTTAACCATTACAACTATTTCAATGATTTTTTCGTTTTTAGTATTATAAATTGGATTTTCAAGATTATATTATAGTGGTTTATTTAAGGGTTAGATCAAAGCTCCCGAATTTTTCGGGAGCTTTTCTTATTAATTATTGCAAATTATATTTTTGGCTAATAGTTAAATTTTATATATTTTTGTCACTTATTTTATTTTTTATTTTCTATATATGTGCTTTAAAAAACCCCTATTCCCCTTTTTGTTTTTGTTTTTTATTATTTCAGCTAGTTTATTTGCTCAAAATTCAAAACTTTCCATTTTTTTAAACTGTCAAAAATCTAGGTGCTATTCTGATTATTTAAGAACCGAATTAAACCTTTTTGAATTTGTAAGAGACCAAGCCTCAGCTGATGTTTTAATAATGATAACTTCTAATAATAATGCTTCAGGAGGGGCAAATTATCTGATTTATTTTGAAGGACAAAAAAGTTTTAGAACCCAAATTGATACTTTACGTTTCTCTGTGAAACAAGATGCAACTGATGATATTATTAGAAAAAAACTATTGAACGCCATTAGTTTAGGTTTATTGGGTTATTTAAATATCGATTCCAATTCAGATCAGGTAAAAATAAGTTTTCCGAAAAATTCAATTTCTAGTTCAAATTCCAAAATTGACAAATGGCACAATTGGATTTTTGGATTGGGTGGGAATGGCAGGTTTAGTGGTGAAAGTAATAGATCAAATAAAGCTTTAGATGGGAATTTCAGAGGCGGGAGAACCACTGAAAAATCTAAATTTAATTTTAATACCTATTTCACCCAAAGAACTAATAAAGTAATATTGAATTCCATAAATAATGTTGTAAAAGTTAATGATTATGGATTTAATTCATTGTTTGTTAAGTCATTTAATAATCATTGGTCATTGGGAGGTTTTATTAAAGGATATCATTCTGTATATCAAAACATTAAGTTTTCGAAAAGTATGGCACCTGCATTAGAGTATTCAGTTTTTCCAGTACAAGATTTTAACCGAAAACAGTTCAGATGGATATACCAAGCTGGCTTAAGAGATTTCAACTATTTAGAAACTACTGTATTTGATGAACTAGAAGAAACACGACCCTATCAGCAACTTACTAGCATTTTGGGTTTTACTGAAAATTGGGGAAATTTCAGTGCTGAAATGAGTGGATATCAATATTTAAATAATCTGGAGCAATATAGAATTAGTTTAGAAATCGATTTTTCTATACGAGTTGCTTCAGGTTTGTCTCTTCGTTTTTATGGAAATGGCTCACAAATTAATAACCAAATATCGCTTCCAAAAAGATCTGGAGATTCTGCAAGTGTTTTATTAGGTGGAAGACAACTTCCAACTACATTTGCATACTCAACTTCCTTTGGTTTAAATTATACATTTGGTTCGGTAAATAATAGCATTGTAAACCCTAGATTTTCGGGTGTAAATTGATACTATAGTTATTATTTAGCATTTTGTGTTTATTTTGAATACCCTATTTAAACATTATGAAAAGCATTTATGAATTAATTAAACTAGTTGAACTCGAAAAATTAAGTGAGTCAGTATTTTTAGGACAAAACTACCAAGCACCTTGGAAAAGAGTTTTTGGAGGTCAAGTTTTGGCACAATCCTTAAGTGCCGCACAACAAACCGTAGATTCTGAAAGAGTTGCCCACTCTATGCATGCTTATTTTTTATTGGCTGGAGATATTTTAATTCCCATTGTTTTTGAAGTTGAAAAAATAAGAGATGGCGGAAGTTTTAGTACTCGAAGAGTTGTGGCAAAACAAAATGGAATAGCAATTTTTTTTATGTCTATTTCCTTTCAGAAAAAAGAAAAAGGTTACGACCATCAAATAAGTATGCCAGATGTGGCAGGTCCTGAAAACCTAGCATCTGACTTAGATACAGTTAAAAAGTATAAGTTTTTTGTACCAGATCACATTTTTCAGGTAATTAACGAACGACCATTTGAATTTCGAATGGTTGAGCAAGTAAATATATTAGATTTTAAAACCAAGCTTCCATATCGCAATTTTTGGTTCAAAGCCAATGAAAACTTTGAAGCAGATATAAATATCCATCAACGATTATTAACCTATGTTTCTGATTATAATTTATTAGCAACAGCAACCTTACCGCATTCAAAGGGCCCATTACCCAACAAAGACCTATTTATGGCAAGTTTAGACCATGGTATGTGGTTTCACAGAGACTTTAAAATAGACGAATGGTTGCTTTATGCTATGGATAGTCCAAGTGCATCAAATGCTAGGGGATTTTCTAGAGGTAATATATTCAATAAAGATGGAGTATTGGTAGCGAGTGTGGTTCAAGAAGGATTAATGAGACTAAAAAATTAATTGAATTTTAAATAAAAATGCAAGTTATTTTTATGTTTAGAATTTTAGCTTAATTAGTTCTCCTTTTTAAAGTAGATAATTAAGAAAAATTTCGTTTTTCAACTTTTAATTCCTTGTAAAAACACAATTACATCAACAGAATCAGCAAAATCGTTTAAACGAGGGGTTTGACTTTTTCCAAAATCTACTTTATTTTTGATAGTATCATTTTCACTTACTACAACTTGTAAATTGTCTTTAATTCCAACAAGTTTTTCATTTAACAAATCTAAAGTTTCATATTCTTCATAAAAAAGAACTGAAATTGGAGAATTTAAAGTTTTATCTTCCTTTAAAAGTAAAAAACCGTTATCAAGATGTTGAACTTGATTTACCAAATAAATGGCCTTCATATAATCATAATTATTATTATACTTTGAATGCATTCTTATGATGTTCCAAAATTCAATGGACTCAAAAAATGTATTAAAAATATACCCTTTGGGAACAAATAATTTTGAAACATTTCTGCAACCTAAACCAAAATAGTTTAATATGTCTCCCCCTAAGTTTCCTAACTGAATTTTATTTTCGGATCCGTCTAGCACAGCAATTGAGGTTCTATTTTTTCTTATAATATGTGGCTTTGAAGCAAAATAATACTCGAAATACCGGGAAGAATTACCACTTCCAGTAGCTATAATGGCGTCTGCATCATTTAATTTATCAACTATCTTTAAATAATCTGAAATTTCAGAATTAAAGGAATTAAGAATTTTCATAAAATACAAAATTAGTACTTCATCTTGGCTACTTGCTTTGTATAATGCGATATTCCCAGATAAAATTATATGCAAAAGATCTTGAAAACCTACTAACGGGAGATTACCTGCAGCGATCAAGCCAACTTTTTTTGCTATGATAGGATCAAAATAAGAAGCTGGATATGAAGAAATAAAATTTCTTAATTCATTCTCTTTTAAAAAGTTAAGAATTATGTTATCTATAGCATTTTGAATATTATCAAGGGTGAACCATGCATTTTTTAACTTTGCTGAAAAAAGTATTTCTTTATATTCTTCTGTACCTTGGTTAACCAATAAATATTCTCCTAGTTTTGAAAATAGTACTATTCTTTCCTCTAATTTCATTTTTCTAATATAAATAATTACTCTTTTAAATTCAGTATAAAAATACGAAGGTAGTTAAAGTTTGGGAATTATATTTGTGGAAGTTTTTGAATAACCAAAGATTTGATGTAGATATGGCGATTATAATAACAGATGAATGTATAAATTGTGGGGCTTGCGAACCAGAGTGTCCAAATACCGCTATTTATGAAGGTGGAATAGAATGGACTTGGGGAGGAGGAACTAAATTAACTGAAGTTGATTTTGGAGATGGTACACTTGTAAAAGGAACCTCCGCAATGACAGCCATATCGGATGAGTTTTATTATATTGTGAGCGATAAATGCACAGAGTGTACTGGATTTCATGAGGAACCTCAATGTGCAGCTGTTTGCCCAGTAGATTGCTGTGTTCCAGACCCTGACAATGTAGAGGATAAAGAAACGTTACTAGCAAAAAAAGCTTGGTTACATGGAGAATAAAAAAAAGCCTCATTTATTGAGGCTTTTTTTATGTTTAAAATCTTTTAATCCGAATAAATGGCTATAAGAAATATGGTTAGTTTTTTTGGCATTACAGGATTTAGAGTGGAGAAATATTCATTTGTGAAATCTTTTAGTAAAAAATAACTCATTGTTCCATTAATCACAAAAACGTCCGTATGAAAATTTTTAAGCAAGTTAAATTGCTAATAGCTAGATAATTAATT
>JANOMP010000322.1:0-3360 GCA_031420365.1 Cytophagaceae bacterium | reverse complement strand
TATATTTTGCTCTTTTTGAATTTAGGATTAGGGTTTCATTTAGAAGCACTTAAATATAATCTATTATTGTAATATTCTTATATAAGTCCATTTATTTTATTTCAATTAAAGAGTATACCTTCGGGATTTTTAATTAATTTAATTTTGTTACTTTCTACATTAAAGATCTATTAATTCTTAAATTGATGAAGCAATATTTTTGAATTCACCAAACATTAAAGTCTTTAAAAGTTTTTTTGACATTTGATTCTGTAGGCTTGTTTTTAGATTCCCATGTTGCATTTAGCTCTAAAGCTACAAGACCTTTTAAATTCATCATAGTCATAAATTCATCTACTTTTTTAATAAATTCAGGGGTTCTTCTTGCCGCTTTTAAAGAGAAATCTCTTGATAGAATGTCGCCTTTGGTTTGAAGTTCATTTTTTTTCTCAATAACATAGTTTAGTCGGTCAATCAAATCTTTCATCGATTTTCCAATTACCTCCGTTGCTTCTAAAGTTCCAATAGTAAGAACTGTAGTACCTCCAATAGTGGAAATAGCTCGCTGAACATCAGGTTTGTTTTTAGAAAGAATAGAGGAGAATCCTGTAGTGGCACCCAAAGAAGCATTGACAACGGATCTACTTTTTTTGCCTTTTCTAGCTTTATTGTAGGCTTTTTTTAATTCTTCTTCTTTTTCCTTTAATTGTTCTAAAATTTCCCAGGCTCTTGTTAATGTTCCAAAGTATAAAATATAGTTTTTTTTGTCTGTTTCTGCTTCATTAATTGAATTTAAAATTGAAAAGTTAATTCTTTTAACTTCTCTTTTCTGAGATTTATCTAATGCAAAAAAATCAATATAAAAATTTATTGAGTCTTTTGGGTCTTGCACATAATCGTATCCAGGTAGCCATATAAATTCATATTGATTATTGCTGTTTTTGGTTAGTAAGTTTTTAGGTAAGCCTGTTTGATTGGAAAGAAAATCAAAAACTTCAATATCTTCATCTCCATTAGGGTCTGATAAATAGAATTTTATGTCAATGTTTTCGTTTTCTTTGATTTTTAGATATTCATTTTTAGGAATAGAAATAATTTGAGGAGGTAAATCCATTTGTGTAACTTCTACTTTTAATTTTCCTTTTACTTGTGATTTATTTGGTTGGTCTTGAACATGAAATTCAATATAAATTGGCTTTTCTTTAATTACTCTAAATTGGTTGAAAGAAGGCTTCCAGTTGATTTCTCCATTGCTTGTAAGAGTCATTCCTTCTGGAAGAGTTTCTAGAAATGGAATAAAAACTATTGGATCATTATCTTCATCAAATGCTTCTTCTGGCTTTATTTTATAAGAATTAGTAGTATTATATTTAATATAGAAAGGTAATAATTCGGTTATTACTGGACTCCGATTGACATTTTTTACTTTTAACTCAATAATGGCTGTAGTTTTTCCTTCAGTTTTAGAATTTGCCTCAACAATAAATTGATATAGTTTTTCTTCTTCTATTCTGTTGACTAGGTTATAGCCTGGTGTCCAGGAAAAGAATCCAATTGAATCTAAATTCATTCCTATTTGTTTGCCTTGTTGAAAGTCAAACTTAACTTCTGGATTTAAAGAATCACTTAACCCATTTAATTTAAATAAGAAATTTTGTCCTTCTAAACCAATATTCCAGTTTTTTTTTGAAGGTAATTGAATTTTAAGATTATTAGTTTGAGCTATGGTAAAGTTGGCAAAGAATAAAAGTAGAATTAAATTCTTTAAAAAATAATTAAACATTAGGTTCACTTTTTTTTGGTATAACTACACATGGAAAGCCGAAAAGGCATTTGTCCTGAATCATTTTTACAACCTCGGTGGGTACATTTTCTTCCCATCCTATTTCTCCCCTTTGGATTAAATCAAGCATATTATCTGTTTGAATGCTAAGATTTGACATGTCATAATGATATATATCTTCTATTTTATTGTTTGCAATTAAATAACGAAACAAATCATTCAAATGTGAAGGAGGGTTAAATTTCATGCAGTTCATTATAATGTTGTTTCTCAAAGTTGGATACACAAATAATTTGACTTTTCTACTGAATAACGTGGCAAATGATTCTAATATTTCACCGGGTAAATCTTTATAATTTTCTTCTTCGAAAATATATTCTAAATTGGGATAGCCAATAACTAAACCAATTTTTAATCGTGTGATTTTTGAAAGGTAAGATACTAATTTGTAGTATTCAATGTAATTAGAAATCATTACCGTTTGACCTAAAGAACATAATATGTCCACTCTGTCTAAGAAGTCTTTTTCATCGATTCCCTCTTTTCCTTCTTGTAAAGATTGAAGTGTAAGTTCAGATACCACGACTAATTTACTTTCATCTACATCTGATTCTTGCACAAATTGCCTAACCCCATTTTCTAGCATATCCAAATGCACATTAATTATTGGTCTAAATCGGCCTCTTAATACAAAAATATGTTTTTTATAAAGGGAATCTGAAGGCTGCAAAATTTTCCCATCTGGGCCAAAAAGTGCCAAATCGCAAAATCCATTTTTTACTAGCCTTAGGCTCATAAGTCGGCTATCTACAGATTTGAAATGAGTGCCTTCAAATCGAATCATATCAATTTGAATTCTATCTTTTGACAAATTGTCTCTTAATGATTCTAATAAAATTTCTGGGTCTTCATTGTAATAAAAGCATCCGTAAATAAGGTTTACCCCAACAATCCCCATTGCTCTTTGCTGTAAAATTGTATCATTATCAAGCATTCGAATATGAACCACCACATCATGATATTCACCATTTGGGTGCATTTGAAACCTGCATCCAACCCAACCATGAGGTTCATTATTTTTATGATAGTTTAGTGCTACGACTGTATTTGCAAAAGAAAAAAACTGTGTATTTTCTCCTCTTTGATGATTAAGTCTTTCTATTAGCAGATTGTATTCATGATCTAGCATACTTTCTAATCGCTCCTGACATACATATCTACCATCCTTTACAGGTCCGTAAATGGCATCAGAAAATTTCATATCATATGCTGACATAGACTTAGCTATGGTTCCAGAGGCTCCACCTGCTTTAAAGAATGCCCCTGCCACATCTTGACCTGCTCCAATTTCTGCGAAAGTGCCGTAAATATTTTTATCTAGATTTATTTTGAGGGCTTTTTGATTAGTTCCTAAACCAAGATCATGGATTACTGACATAAAAATGAGGGTCTATGAATTATTATTTTTAAGACCCAAAGGTAATGAAATTTGTATTTTTGAGAGATAAATTATCCCCTTTTGTTCATTTTATTGGATTAAATCTGATTAACTTTTATTCTAAAGGATTAAAATTTTTAGATTTACCATTAAAGAAAAA
>JANOMP010000321.1:0-1799 GCA_031420365.1 Cytophagaceae bacterium | reverse complement strand
ATAAAAAACATTATCTGCCTTCTTTTATTATTTTCTTCTACTATTTCTTATTCTCAGATATCTACGATATCTGCTTCAGATGGTTCAATATTGATAACACCCAGAGGTTTACAGGGAAAAACAAATGCTAGTAGTACAAGCAATGTTGCAATAGGGGATTTTGCTTTAAGATATAATACCTCAGGTTCCAGAAATACGGCAACTGGAGCTAATTCACTCTTCTTAAATACAACTGGTTATAATAATACTGCAAATGGGGTTAATTCACTTTATTCAAATACAACAGGTAATTCAAATACTGCTAGTGGGTCGAGTTCACTTAGATCAAATACAACAGGTGTCTTTAATACTGGGAATGGGGAAGGCTCACTTCAATATAATACAACAGGCTATGGAAACACTGCAAATGGGGCTTATTCACTCTATGCAAATTCAAGCGGTGGTAGCAATACTGCAAATGGGATGAATTCTCTGGGATATAATTCAAGCGGTGGTAGCAATACTGCAAATGGGAATAATTCTCTTTACTCAAATACTACAGGTAGTTATAATACAGCAAATGGTCTTCAATCACTTCAAACAAATTCAACAGGAAATAACAACACTGCCATTGGTTACGCTGCAGATGTTTCTTCAAGCAATTTAACAAATGCAACTGTAATAGGTGCACTAGCTTTCGTTAATGCTAGTAACAAAATCCAATTAGGAAATGGCAATGTTAATGCTGTTCAGTTAGGAACAGGCACCAACGTAACATTAGAAACTGGTCTGGTAAAAATAACTGGTGGAACACCGGGTGCAGGCAAGGTATTAACCTCTAATGCTATAGGTTTGGCAAGTTGGGTTCTGCCCTCTGCCACTGGCACAAATACTGGAGATTTAACTTTAACAGCAATTGGGGCTTTGCCAAATGCAAATGGTGCAAGTCTTTCAGGGCAAACATTGACATTGCAACCTGCCAATGCCTCCAATGGTGGTGTGGTTACCACTGGCACACAAACTTTTGCAGGAATTAAAACATTTTCATCAGATATAAATGTGTTTGGTATTACAATTGGTAGAGGAGCAGGAAGCCTTGTGACTAATACAGCAACTGGTTCTGGCGCATTAGCATTTAACACAACAGGAAACAATAACACAGCTAATGGTTATCAATCACTTTATTCAAACACAACTGGATCTTTTAATACATGCAATGGAAGTCAATCTCTTAGGGCCAATAATGGCAATAATAATGTTGCAAATGGATACCAATCACTTTATTCAAATACAATTGGCAGTTTCAATACAAGTAATGGTGTTGGCTCATTGTATTCCAATACCGAAGGAAATAACAATACAGCTAATGGGTATTTTTCATTATGGTCAAATACTACAGGTTTAAATAATAGTGGCACAGGTGTAGGTTCATTGTACTTAAATACAACAGGTTCTTACAATTCTGCACAAGGATGGGATGCTTTAAGAAATAATTTAACAGGAAATGAAAACGCTGCATCAGGTGTTTGGGCATTAAGAAATAATATTTCAGGAAATAACAATACGGCTATGGGGTACAATGCTGATGTATCTCAAGGAGATTTAACCAATGCAACAGTAATAGGGGCAAATGCAATAGTAGATGATAACAACAAGGTGAGAATAGGGAATGCAAGCGTTACAATTATAGAAGGAGCAGTAGCATGGACTAATCCATCAGATAGAAGACTAAAAGAAAATATCCAAGTCAATAATTATTTAGGTTTAAATTTTATAAATAAGCTACAGCCTGTTAGTTATAACTATATTTCAGATAAAAC
>JANOMP010000320.1:0-27054 GCA_031420365.1 Cytophagaceae bacterium | reverse complement strand
TAGGTTCCGGCTGCTAAGCCTGTTGCTGTTGCTAATGTTCCGCCGCTTGGTAACCAGTTGTAAGTATACGCTGGTGTTCCGCCTGCTGCTGTTACTGTTGCACTTCCGTCAGTTCCTCCATAACATTTAACATTTACTCCTTGAATGGTAATTTTTAATAAAGGAGGTTCTGTAATTACTACCACCGTTGATTTGGTACAAAGATTGGCATCCTTTACGAAAACAGTGTAGGTACCTGAAGTTACATTACTAAAAGTACTAGTAGCTTGGTAAGTAACACCATTGTCAATACTAAACAAATAAGGAACAGTTCCGCCAGAGGCAGTTATAGAAATTGTACCATTATTATTTTCATTACATGTTTCATTAGTAGAAGTGACTAAAATTTCTAAGGCTGGGGGCTGTCCAACTGTTATAGAAGCAGTATTTGTGCATCCCTTACTATCTTTTATTGTTATTGTATAAGTTCCAATAGTCAAACCTGTAAACACATTTGAAGAAACAAACGTAGTTCCATCTTTACTAAATGAATAAGTTGGTGTTCCACCAGTTCCTGTTGCAGTAATAGTTCCAGTATTTCCTCCATTGCATAATACATCTGTTTTTACAAGTGTGACAATTGGTTTTGGAAGAACCGTTACAACAGTTGTTGCAGTCGCTGTGCAACTATTACTTGATGTAATGGTAACAGTATAGGTACCTGCTATAGTTGTGGTAGTATTTTGAGTGTTTACGGATGTAAATCCTGCTGGACCAGTCCATTTAAAAGTTACCCCTGTTGCACTTGTGGTTGAAGTTAGATTTACTGGTACATTTTCACATTTTGGAGAATCATTGCTAGCTGTTACAGATATTTCTACTGATTTATTACAGCCAATAACTTCAATATTATCTAAATCCCAAGCAGAAATTGGTGCACCATTTCCAACAGGACTAAACGCAGTTAATTCAAATGAAAATGTTGTAGGTGTAATAAACTCAAAATCTGGGTCTGCACTCAAATCAATTATTTCGGTAGTCCAGGCAGTTGGGCTCGTTGATTTTGCCCCGCTATTGTAAACCTCAACTGCACCTTTGAAGATTCTAACTTGGTATTTAGTAGGATAATTATTAGCCGCAGTTCCTCCACCAGAAGCAGGTGCTTCTGAATATTCTAAAAGATTAGTAGCTATTTGATTAAATTGAAGCTTTGTAATATCTCCAATTTGAGAAGGATTAAGCGTCACATTAAATTTAACAGCTTTGGTCCAATCAGCAGAAGTACCTGAAGCCGCAGAAACACACATTGCTGCATCAATGGTACTAAATCCTTTAGTACAGCTATGGAAATTTATATTTGGATTGTCTCTAAATACATTGGTTGCAACAATTGAAAGGAAATTGCCAGAATTAGGATATGTGGGCAAAAATTCACTATAAGAATATGAACCAGAAAGTGCTTGACAAGAATTTAAATCCCACTTAACTAGTGATTTAGGAATACAAGTTAAACAAACATCATTATTGCATTTTGGATCTACTACCACTGAAACTGTTTCAGATTTTGCACATCCATTTAATGTACAAGTAACTGTGTAGTTAGTTGTTACAATAGGGCTTACATCAATTGAAGTCGAAGTTGCTCCTGTATTCCATAAAATAGAACCGTTACAATTGGTTACAGTTAATTTAGCTGTTTCTCCTAAACAAATATTTGCGTTTGAAACATTTATTTGTGGTTGGGAAACTGTGGCTCCGCAACATCCATTTATTTGAATATCATCAATCTCCCAAACCGAACAACCATTATTAGGATTAAACCCTACAATTTGAAAATCGTATGTTGCTGCAGCATCAGATATGAAATCAATGTCGCCCGATTGGCTAAAAGTTTTTGTTGCCCAAGAGGAAGTTACACCTGTTATTGTTTCTTCATGTATTTTAACTCCATTTTTTAAAATATAAAGTCTTAAAGATTGTGCCCCACCATTTGAGCAATTAAAACCTCCTCTTTTATACTTAAAAGAAAGCTGAGACAAATTGTATGATTTTCCAATTCCAGGTGTAATGGTTATACTAAATCTAACAGCCTTTTGATCATTTATTAAAGGAACAGTAGTAACATTATTCCCAGATACACACATTGCAAAGCCCGTTCCATCTGAACCCGTGGCACACGAATGTGTATTAACATCAGGGTTAATTCTATATACCGTACAAGCTGTTACTTGGGAGCAACCTCCCTTATAAATAGTTGGAGTAAATTCACCATACCAATTTGCTCCCGTCCCTGTACTACAACTATTTAAATTCCAAGTAACCAAATTTGTACTTTGACAATTTGGAACGCAAATAGGCGTATCATCGCAATTAATATCCACTAACACATTTACAGTAGCTGTAGCTGAACAAGTCTTTCCCCCAGAAGTAAAAGTTGCTGTAACTGTATATACTCCTGCTTGATTTGCTTGAATATTAGAAATTATATAGGATTGAGAATTACTAACTATAGCTCCAGATGGAGATTTCCAAGAATAAACCAGGTTACAACTAACCGGAACATTTCCTTTAATTTGAGCATTCAAAGTAACTTCACCGTCTTTACAAACAGATTCAGCAGATTTACTTGCTTCTAATATAAATGGCACTTGAGCCGCTAAGTTGAAGTTAAAGTCACCATGATTAGTATTTAATGACCAATTATTTATGCCATCATTTGAAATAGATACATTGTACCAACCACTAGCTCCATAATTATTTGTATTAATATTGGCTCCAGATCCAACTTGAAAGGCTGCCATCGTATTATTGGCTGCATCATCTATGGTGGCTGTAAATCCTTCGTAAATTCCACCACTAACTCCGGTAATAGTTCCTAAGCCACTAGTATAATAATATAGATCATTACCATAGGTTGAACAAGAGTTTGGTTTTGGACTATAAGTTGGGGTAATAGCAGTTCTTCCTGATAAGTTATAAACCACGTCAAAACAATCGCTAGTAGTTCCATTTATTGCACACACTTTCCCAAATATTTTGGCAGTTCCGTCACAATATTCTTCAAACTTTAAACTAGATGTATTGAAATATTGATAATTATTTTTGCCAGTTGAAGATGACATATTCAGCCAAAAAGAATAATTAGTACCTGTGCCTCCGCATGCTCCATTTAGTAAATTATCGGTTAAAACTCTTGACCCAGAAAAGCAAATTGGATCATTGGTTCCAATATTTTTTACAGTAATAATATGCTTTGCAAAAACAGAACATGGATCTAAAGGCTTAAAATATGCATAGTAATAGTAAATACCAGTAGTAGTAGGGGCAGTAATATTTATTGTAACTCCACCATTTTCTATAAATCCACCACCAACCACTGTTTTATTAGTTAATTGAGAGAGTGAAGAAACGTTTTGAGTTGACATAACCCATTCTATATATGTTCCGAAAGGTGCATTACTGTCAACACTTAATGGAAATTGTTGACCTGGGTTAACTTCGGCAGTAATTGGGTCAGGATTTGTTATAGTTGAACAACATACTTTATCTGTAATAAATGATAAATCTGAAAAGCATGCATCAGTTCCACTCCAAACTCTAATCGTATAAGCAGTGTTAGGCTTTAAACCGTTAAAAGAAAGTGAAGTTTGACCACTACCTAATGTTTTATTTGAAGGTGCATTGTATAAAGGAATCTGTCCATATGTACTACCTTCTTTAATGTCTCCTTTCACTGGTTTACTACTATCAAAAACTAAACCTGATAAAGTTACAGTTGCATTAGTATTAGAAACTCCTAAGTTACATGTAGCTTTTACCTGAGTAAGATTTGATAAGTTTAAAACAGGGGCTGTACAAATACATTTAAAATTTCCACCAACAAAGCTGATAGATTTACCACGTACTCCGCTTGTATATTTTAAAAAAGTAGAAAATGCTGAATTTGAAACATTAAATTTGGTAACACAATCTCCTGCAAAAGTTGTTACATATAAATTACCATCTGGCCCAAATGCTAAATCGAAAGGATCTACTTTACCAGAAGCTGCAACACTATTAATTAAAGGAGTTGGGAAGGAATATGTATAGACAGTTCCATTAACTGCATATTTATAAATAACATCCGCTGTAGTGTTGTTATCATGCGATGCTACCGCCCATAAATTTCCTGATTCGTCAAACACAATGCCTCTGTAATGAAACCCACTCGGAGCTGTGGCAATTAATGTGCTGGGGCCAGTTAATGAAGTTGCAATAGACTCTATTGTACTTACTCCAGATCCTATTTGCCAATTTGTAGAAACATAAACACGACCATTTAATGAACTTACATCGGTACCCCAAAAATCGTTTGCAGCTGTATTTACCAATGAACTCTTAGCAAATGAAGCTACAACACTTTTAGTGGCAGTACTTATTTTATATAATTTATTATAGGTAGCCACATATAAAAAAGCAAAATCATCTGAAATAGAAACATCCAAAATATCCTCCCCAGGAAGTGAAATTGGACTTAAAAAAGTACCCGAATTAAAATCATAAACTCTAACCTCGCCTTGACTACAACAAGTTGCTATATAGGCTATGTTTTTGGTAGGATCCACCACCATTCCTTCCCCGCCACCTCCAGGTAAAGAACAGCTGGTTATTCCTCCGCCAGTAGTATATGGATAAACATCTGTTCTGGCTAAATTATTATCCAATAACTCACCCACAAGCATATAATATTTATCTTGTCCTGCAGGTGCATTTTGACTGAATGATACTTTGCATACGCTTAATAATAAAACAAATAATGAAAAAGCTATTTTGAGCTTTGAAAATTCTACTTTTTCAAAAATTTTCTGTAAACCCAAACGCTTAATTAAGCTAGTATTTACAAAATTAAAAAGTAAGGAAGGCAAAAAAGCAAAAAATGCTTTAAACAGGCTTCCATTTTTTTCATTCATTAAATCTGGGGAATTTAAAGAATTTTGTAATGTAAAATTTCTCATTTGTTTGTAATTATAAAGTTTCACTCTAAATTATAGTATATGTTAATTTCTGTCTTTCACTGTAAGATAAAGGTCATTAATATTTTGACCGATTTTCTTTCCTTCCTTCAATCCAATTTCGTTGTCATGTCTAGTATGAATACCTCCATACAATCGTGACATAGCCGATTCCTCTGCGGCTTGAAAAAATGAATTAAATTTGCGAGGCTTAAATTCTACTAATCTTTCTGTATCTATTGGTCTTTCTAAATGTGCTTCATCCACAAACTCAAAAAACTCTCCGTATATTTTTGTTAACACGGTTGCCGCAGAGGATGCTTGACCTGCGTGACCCGAATAAAAAGCTGGGAAAGGAGGCTCTGGCCAAAACAAATCCCATAATGTGCTCATATTGTAATAAATAAAAGAAAAAGGACGTTCAGCATTATAATGATATTTGGTTTTCCAACAATTAATAAAAGCATCTGCTACCGCCATTCCAACTGCCGAAAATGTTTGTGCAGCAACAAATAAATTAACATTAGATTTTTCTACTGCAACTAAAGCAATGTAATAAGAATGCCCTGGCGGCGAGAATGTTTGTGAAGGATCATCTCCCCACCAATTTGCAATTTCTTTTTGTTCTTGAGAAAGAGAATTCCTAACATCAAAAACCTCTTTCATATAGTTGTGATATACTGAACCTTTTGTAAAGTCATATTCCATCATTTGAGGAATTGGCAGCACATAATTTGCTTTTGAAAATGTTCTATTTAAGCCCCATTTGGGATGAAGTGGCAAAGAAACTTCCGATTGGCCTTTTACTGGTGGTGTCCATAAACCGTTTCCACTTTTTATTACAAACGTAGAATCAAAATTTTCTAAATATCCTAAATGCCCACCATCAGTTTTAGAGTATTCAAAAATTGCATCTGCTATCTTTTTTCCGTACTTTATGGAAGCAACAATATCATGTTCTTTCAAGCCTACAGAATAAGTCTGTAAAATACTTATTTCTAGACTATCAATTTTAGCAAGATTTGTGGAAGTGGTAAATCCATAAATGAGTCTAATAATTTGAGCTTGACCAGCATTCAAAGATAGAATCCAGTTAATTCTTCTCTTTTGATCGAATCGTGGCAAATAATCAAGATCGTTAATCTTGCCAACCAAAGATAATTGGTCTTTACTTCCTTTAACTACGCTTTCATACATTGTTAATCCAACATACCCTAAAAATCTAGAATTAAAAGTAGGGGAACCTCCTTTGGTTGTCTTTAATATATTAAGGGTAAGTTTCGCCCAATCTTTTGCAACTTTAGCATCAACTATTGCCTTTGAAAAAGCACATAAATTAAATCCAATTATAGAAAAAACACAAATAAGCATCTTAACCAAAATAGACTTTGGAAAAATGCGAAATAACGAATTAAACTTTTTTAAAGTAAAATTTCTTTTCATGCGTATAGATTGACTCAATTTTTTTTTGGCACGGATTTTGTTCTATTAGAATAGGTTCTTTTTGAACTAAATCTTACCAAGTTTCACTCATTTTTCTTTTTGCTTCAAATGCCTTTAAGGTTGTTTTATAGAAAAAATAACTAAATGGGCTATTTTTAGGCACAAGAATTATAAAATACTAGCAAAAACCATGCTAAAAAACTTAATTTGCTACTACATTTATTTTCAATTTTTTTTATCATCCTTTTTGACCATTTGCTCTTGAGTTGGTCACAATTTTTCGTTTCTTTGTAATTGAAAAACATTAAAAAAGTGAAACTCTGGGAAAAAGTTAATACAATAAAAACGAACGAAATAATCGAAAAATTTACTGTCGGCAAAGACCGTGAACTCGATATTAAACTGGCACCTTTTGATTTGTTTGGATCAATGGCTCATGCAATAATGCTTACGAGTATCGATTTATTAGAGAAGCAGGAACTGGAAAAAATTATTTCCGAGTGCAATTCTATATATAAAGAAGATATAATACAAGGAAAATTTAAAATAATTGATGGCATTGAGGATGTGCATTCTCAAATAGAATATATACTAACTTCAAAAATAGGAGATATTGGCAAAAAAATCCATAGTGGAAGGTCAAGAAATGACCAAGTTCTAGTAGATTTGAAAATGTTTTTCCGTGCCCAAATTGAGGAAATAACAACTGAAACAAAAAATCTATTTGACGCTCTAATGCTTCAAAGCAATAAAAATAAAGACCTTTTACTTCCTGGATATACACATTTACAGATAGCGATGCCCTCGTCTTTCGGGCTTTGGTTTGGGGCATATGCCGAGAGCTTGGTAGATGACCTTACTATCTTGCAAAGTACCTATAAAATAATAAACAAGAACCCACTAGGCTCAGGAGCTGGGTATGGTTCGTCTTTTCCATTAAACCGCAAACTCACTACTGAACTTCTTGGCTTTGATGACCTGAATTACAATGTAGTTTATGCTCAAATGACTAGAGGTAAAATGGAATATCTTTTGGCAAATGCAATCGGAAGTTTGGCAAATACCATTTCTAAAATGGCAATGGATGTCTGTCTTTATAACAGTCAGAATTTTGGATTTCTACATCTTCCTGATGAAATGACCACAGGTTCTAGCATTATGCCACACAAAAAAAATCCAGATGTTGCAGAAATTTTAAGAGGTAAAGCTAATAAATTAAAAGCCTTGAGTGTGGAAATTGCTTTTGTTCAAAGTAATTTACCATCTGGCTATCACAGAGAGTTTCAGCTAATTAAAGAAGTAATAATGCCAGCAATTGATGAAGTTTTAGAATGTTTAATAATTGCTACATTTATGATAAAACATTTAGAAGTAAAAAAAGACATATTAAATGACCCAAAATATGATTTATTATTTAGTGTGGAAAATGTAAATCAAAAAGTTATAGATGGCGTTCCCTTCAGGGACGCTTATAAACAAATAGGAAATGAAATAGAAGCAGGCAATTTTATTCCTAAAAAAGATTTGAACCATACTTTAGAAGGCAGCATTGGAAACCTATGTAATGATCAAATCGAAAGAGTGATGGAAGACATAATTCAAGCTTTCAACTTCCAAAAAACACATCAGGCTTTCGAAAAATTATTAAATTGGAAAGTAATATAGTCGCTTTAAAAAGTGTAGTAGTTTTTCAAAAAATTAAAAAAAAATCAATAACAACTGGCCATTAACAAAAAAAACCTTCTACTAATAGAAGGCTTTTTTTGTATTTATTTTTTATTAGCATTTTCCTTTGCTACCATCACTGCAACAACGTTTAAATACTTTTCCTAATTTCTTATACTGTTTTTTCGTTAAACTAACATATACTTTGCCATAATCTCCTACCATCACTTCTTGTTTCGTAATACTTGACTTCATACTAAAAGGTAAAGAGATTTTTTCATTGGGAATAATTGAACCATTATCACAAACTTCAATTATTTGATCATAGGTACTTGTTCCATTTAAAGCATATTGTAAACAACTTTTAGCTGGAACTGAATAAGTTCCAAGGCACATATATTTGTCAGCAGTTTCTCCTTTTTGAAGCTTACCAATTTTTTTGTAGGCTCCTATAAGCGTAACTTCTTGGGTAGAAATTTTTGAAGAAACATCTTCCGATTTGGCAGAACCAGAAAAATTCAAGGTTTGTTTTACACATTCCCCTGGCTTACCACCACCAAACATGGCTGAAGGACTTCCTTCAGAAGCTATATTTGTTTTTCCAGCTGCTGGGTCTGTAACACAATTTACTTGTGTAGTTGAAGCTACAGCATTAGGGCAAATTTTATAAACTTTTTTTAATGATTTGTATTGTTTTTTATTAACAGCCAAATTCATTTTACCATCCTCTCCAACATTTACTTCAGATAAACCTAAATTGTATTTAATATCAATTGGCAAATTATAATTTATAGAAGTAGCAACACCAGTACCATAATCACATACTTCTACCATTTTTGAGTAATTTACATCACCAGAAGCCGTTATGTCATATGTCAACCTAACAGGCACATCTAAATCTCCAACACAAAGACTGATCCCATTATAAGATGCTACGACAGGGAAAATCTTTTTGGTATTGATTACACCACTAGGTTGTATTTTTGCTTTGCCTACAAAATTTAAAGTTTGAGGCTTGCAAAAAGCAACAGGAGAAGGTGATGGTGGTGGTGGTGGTAGTGGTGGTGGTACAACTGGCTGATAGAAAACATTACCACACTTTTTCATGATATAGGCATGGCAAGTACCATCTATAGAAACAATTTTAAATGTCTCGAATTCTTTTCCCAACACAGACCATTTGTATTTATGCCCTTTCGAATATGCTCCCATCCAACCAATTTGCCCAGCGGGCATAAGCTTAGGAGTAATTTTAGAAACTGTAAAAGCTGGATCTTTAAGACCTGAATACCCTAAGGCCTTTAAAAATGTATCAATTTCATTTTTGCTATTTCTAGCATTTCTTTTATGAATTTTAGCTAAATGTGTAAAAGCTGACTCCGCAGTATGTTTAGGTATTTCACAAAATTGAGGACTAGTGCCTAAACGATTTAAAACTACTGGAGATTCTTTTGATGCCTCACCAAAAGCTTGATGAAGGCCTAAACTACATGGGACTTGCCCATGTACTTGACTACCAATTGCTAAAATAAAGGTAGAAACAAAAAAAGCGAATACTTGCAAACTCTTTTTCATTGTGAGAAAGTTTTTATGCATTTAATTAATAATTTTTTACTAATACTCAGAAGACCCAAGCTTGAATATATAAGTATGCAAATTAAAAATTTTTTGCCTTACTATAAAAATATATGAAGACTTATTTTACGGAATCATGCAAATTTTAGCAAAAATCAATATTTTACCCGTAATTTTGTATCAAAAAAATTAAAATATAATTCATGAGTTTATTAATAGTAGGTTCTGTAGCATTTGACAAACTAGAAACACCCTTTGGAAAAACAGATAAAATTGTTGGTGGTGCTGCAACATTTATAGCATTAACGGCTTCATATTTTACTAAAAAAAATAATTTGGTTAGCATAGTTGGTGGAGATTTTCCAAAAGAAATGATTAATACATTTCAAGACCATGGAGTGAACACCGAAGGATTGGAAGTAAATGAAGAAGGGAAAACTTTTTTTTGGCATGGAAAATACCATGAAGATATGAACAACAGAGACACCCTAGATACACAATTGGGTGTCTTAGATAACTGGAATCCAATCATTCCAGACTTATATCAAGATACTCAGTTTTTAATGTTAGGAAACATGGTGCCAGCTATCCAACATCAAGCTTTAAAAAAATTAAAGAATAGACCAAAATTTGTAATGCTAGACACCATGAATTTATGGATGGACATTGCGATGGAAGATTTAAAAAATGTAATTAGTGAAATTGACTGCCTTACTATAAATGATGGAGAAGCTAGACTATTATCTGGTGATTACTCTTTAAGAAGAGCTGCTAAAACTATTTTAGCAATGGGTCCTAAAACTCTAATTATAAAAAAAGGAGAACATGGGGCTTTGCTTTTTCAAGAAGATAGAATATTTTTCTGCCCAGCCTTGCCTTTGGAAGACGTTTTTGACCCTACTGGTGCAGGAGATACTTTCGCAGGCGGATTTATTGGATACTTAGCAAAAACCGACGATTTAAGTTTTGAAAATATGAAAAGAGCTATTATTTATGGATCAGCAATGGCTTCGTTTTGCGTTGAGAAGTTTGGTTCTGAAAGAATTCAAAATCTATCCGAAATCGAAATCAATAATCGTGTAAAGGAATTTGTGCAGTTGGCAAGTTTTGAAATAAAGTGATGAATTTTGTCCAAAAATAAAAAATGAGCAATTAAAAAAAGTTGCTCATTTTTTTTGTTTCTATTCCAAATTATTATTCCAAGTTCTGAATTCCGAATTAAAAACCACCTCTATCTGAATATACCCTTCTTCGACTTAATTTCAAATCTCTTAATAATGAAGATCTTGGCTGTAAAGTAAAACTATAATTACTGGCTCTTAAATTATTTCCAGCTATCGGGGTCCAGTTTAAGCTCATGTCCCAACAGTGAAGTTCTCTCATTATTCCAATATTTGTTAGTGTAACGGATTTAAATACAAAGTCCCAACCTGAACTATAATTTATCTTCCATTTAGGTGTTAAACTTAAATCACCAGAAATTTGAAATGCTTGCACCAGCTGAGCCGCGGCAAGGCCTTGTCTATTGTAGGACAAATTATAACTAAGATTTAAACTCCAAGGTATGCTAAAATCTACATATGCTAATGGATTTGATTGCACAAATTTTTGCATGGCCTCTTTTGAAGGATCATTTAATGGTGTAGATTTTGGTTTGTTTTTCTTAAATTTGTCTGGCGAAAAAGTTGTTCCGATCGAAACATTTATAAAGCTTAGATATTTCCCAGCATATCCATCATGCTTCCATTTATAAACCGGCACCTTTCGACCTGCTTGGTTACTAGTATTTTCCAAATCCTCTACATAAGTATATGGATCAAAATTGGCATTAAAATTTAAATTTATTAGATTTTTAAACAAGCTCGTGTTTGCCCCTAAATTAAAATCTGCAAGATTATATCCGGCTTTTATAGTATCTGTCTTATATTTATATAGCTGTTCAATTGCAAAAAAGTTATAACTAGACCCAATACTAAGATTATCTAACAATGAAATTTTCTCAAATGATTTTTCAGCGGTATCTGATTTTGCTCTTAATTTTGCTTCTAATTGGTTGGTAATATTAAAATTCATACTTCCAGATGCCCCGTTTGCTGTACCTAACTCTTGAAATCTCGGCATATATCGCTCCAGAATATCGTCTTTTCTAACTCGAACAAATTGGTAATAATTACCATTCTTAGAAAGATCTGGATTATAACTCACACTAACAGAAGGAGCCATGGTATGTCTAATTGCCTGTAATCTTCCTTTTTTACCAAATTGATAGGTCCCGTAAATTCGTGTATTCAAACTTAAGCTTGAAGACCAATTACCTACAGAAAAAAACGGAACGCCTGATTCCCTTGAAGTTAAGGTATCAATTTTAACAGCATTGGCAGATTCAATGTATTCATAACTTAATCTTTTTGTATATATATCGCCTCGATAAGAAAAACTGGGAGTTAGATTTATATATTTTGCAAGTTTAAAATTGGGCAGAGCTATAGGAACAGAAAACGAGGATCTAAACTGACCTAATTCTGACAGAATATATTTAATATCCTCAGGAGATTTCAATTCTATTACCGTTTGGTTTTGGGCTCTACCTAATGATTGTTGTCTGAGTTCTTCATTTGTTAAGGGTTTGTTTTCTACTCCGACTACATTATAATCGGTATAAGTTGTGCTTCGGCTTCTACTAGTAATATCGTTAGAAACTTTATAGCCTCCACTCAAATCAAGTCCTAGTCTAAAGGCATCATACCAATTTCCTAATTGATGTTTTTCTTTAACAAAAGGATTAAATTGATTCAAACCAAAACTATAGTCTAAAGAAGAGTTCATTACTTTAGTGGAAACGTTTTGATCTACTCTTAATCCAGAGCTTGTCCTGATTAACTTTCCAAAATTTCTTGTATATTGTACAGAAGACCCAAATGCATTATTTGTGTATTGGTCTAGCTCGTCTAATCTTCGGTTATTTCTGTTAAAACCATTACTAACTAGGTTTACATTAGCAGAGAAACTTCTATCGGGTCTTCGATTTTGTGGAGAATGAGACCAACTTATATTAAAATCTTTCGACGGAGGCGTTTTTTCAATAATATCACCAGATTTATTAAAATTGAATTGCAAATTTAAATTACCTGCATATTTATATTTTCGAGTATAAGTGGATTGAAGTCCAACTCCCCAGCTACCTTTTGAATATATTTGGCCGATAAGTTTAGCCCCAACATATTCATTAAAAGCATGATAATAACCAAAATCTCTAAAATAAAACCCTCTATTGCTTGGCTCCTCCCCATAATTACCCATTATAAATCCGGATGTTCCAATTTCCTTTTTCTTCGGAATTGGGAAAAAGCCCATAGGTAATCCTATGGGTAAAGGAATATTACTTAAAACTAGATTAAATGGTCCAGAAACTAAAGATTTTTTATTCACTAATTTTATTCTTTTTGCAGCAATGTGGAAATGTGGGTCTTTTAAATTACAGGTTGTGTATTTTGCATTTGACAAATACATGTTGTCTTCTGCGTCTTTCTTTACTTTTTTCCCTTGCACAAATCCTTCTCCTTGTTGCATCACTATTTTACTAACAATGGCTCTCTTCGATTTGAAATTATATCTCACCGTGTCTGAATTGAATGTTTCGCTGCCATCAGTAAAAATTGGTTTGCCTTTTACCGGTTCCCCAACTTTTTTAGTAGTATCGAGCATTCCATGTGCAAAGACCTCACTTTTCCCCCAATCTAGCTTTATGTAATCAGCTTTCAGTTCAATCTCGCCATATATTACTTGAGCTTCACCATAGAGATAATATATTTGCTTTTCAATATCTAAAATAGTTGAATCAGCAGACATGGATTCTACAGTAGTTTCTATTTGATTTTCAGCACTTTTTAAAGAATCAGGTATGGCTGAAGATAAAGTATCTCTCCTAATTTTTGGCTTTTTAATCTTACTTAGGTTTTCTTGATTTGCGTTATTTGACGTTGTATTAGAATTGGAAGTAGGATTCCCAAACGTCCCAGTAGTTCTATTTCCTATATTTTGAAAAGTACGCTGTGCTAAAGCCTCATTCTTAAAACAAAACAAAAAAGATATCAATACTATAAAATAAAAACTTTTCAAATTATCTTAACTGTTTTGTAACAATTGCCGTTTAGTTATTAATGTGAATAAAGAAATATAGTTATTTTCTAATATAAATATTTGGTTTAATCTTTTGATTTAACTATTATTTTAAAATGTTCTAACAAAAGCATTAATTTTGTTGAAGCAAAATTAAACACAAAGAATATCTTTAACGAAGTTTTCCCATTAAAAAAGAAAAAAATATAATAGCTTTTAATAATAATGAAGTTAATAAATCTTAAAATCGCACTTTTTCTTCCAATTTTATCAGTTGGACTTTTAAGTTTATTCAGTTTTTCTTTACCAATAAGTAATAGGCTTAACATAGTGGTACTAGATGCTGGACATGGAGGAAAAGACCCTGGGACAGGAAATGGAAAAGAAAAAAAATACGCTCTTGATATTACTCTTTTAATCGGTCAAAAAATAAAAGCAAATTATCCTAATGTAAAAGTAATTTACACTCGAGACAAAGATGAATTCGTTCCATTACATGAAAGAGCCGCTATTGCTAATAGGAATAAAGCTGATCTTTTTATTTCTATTCATTGTAATGCAAATATTCAATCCTCAAAGCTTTCTGGTACAGAAACGTATGTTATGGGTCTTCATAAATCACAAGAGAATTTGGATTTGGCCAAATCAGAAAATAATGTAATTTTATTAGAAGATAATTATAGCAAAAGTTACAAAGGATATAATCCAAAATCACCTTTGGCACATATTATGCTTGCAAATTATCAGAATGCATTTATGAACCAAAGTTTAGAATTTGCATCAAAAGTAGAAATAAATATGAATAAAATAGGCTACCGAAGTAGAGGAGTAAAGCAAGCCGGTTTTATTGTTATTTGGGAAACCACCATGCCAAGTGTACTCATAGAAACAGGATATTTAACAAATAGTTTAGATTTAAAGTATTTAGGTAGTACCGAAGGACGAGAAAAAATAGCCTTTGCTGTATTTAAAGCTTTTGAAGATTATAAAAAACAATTGGAAAATTAAAACTGTAATTTAAATTGAAGTAAATTGCATCATAATTTTTAAGCGAAAGAATAAAATTAAAAAATGACATTTAAAAAAGAAATAAAAGTAGGATTATTAGGGCTAGTTGCTTTAATTATCTTTTACATTGGGTTTAATTTCTTGAAAGGCTTAGATTTATTTTCAACAGTTGTGGAGTATCAAGTACAATATAAAGATGTTCAGGGCCTTGAAATATCAAACCCAGTTACATATAATGGAGTAAATATTGGTAGAGTTATAAAAATGACGCCAAATTATGAAAAAAACGTAGTAGATGTGACATTAGCAATAAATAAAAAACTTCGTGTTTCTGAAGGCACTATCGCAATTTTAGGAGATAATGGACTTATTGGCGGTAAACTAATAAAATTAAAATTGGGTAATGGCAATAAGTTAAAAGATGGTAGTTTTTTAGAGAGTTCTTTAGAAACTGGCTTAATGCAAAATGTCCAAGATAAGCTATCCCCTACCTTGGAACATGTAGATTCGCTTTTAATTACTGTGACTTCTATTGTGAAAGAATTTAGTTCAACTGGCGACGCTCTCAAGGCACTAATGGCAAATGCTACTCAAACTACGATAGGAGTTAATGGTGTAATTGCCAACAATGCATCAAACCTAGAAAAAATAACAAGCAATGCAGCGTTGTTGACTGAAAATTTAAATACCTTTTCTAAAAGCCTTGATCAACAAATAAAGCCATTGTTAAGTAAAACTGGTACTTTTGCCGATTCATTGAATAAATTGCAATTGGGAAAGACTATTTCAAATTTAAATGCAACCATCAAAGGTTTAGAAGGAATAGTTAGGGAAATTAATGCTGGAAAAGGAACAATTGGAAAATTAGCGGGTGACGATTCTCTATATACCAATTTAGATAGAACTGCCGCATCATTAAATCTTTTACTTTCTGATATGAAGGTAAATCCTAAACGCTATGTGCATTTTTCGCTTTTTGGAAAAAAAGAGAAAAAGTAAATACTATTCATTCAACAAATTATTCTATGACTTTTACACCATACCCTTGCTTTTTTAATAAATTTATAATTCCGTTTTTACCAGCCAAATGCCCTGCCCCTACAGCAAAAAAAGTAGGTTTTTGAATTGCAAAATTCATTATTTTCGATAACCAATCTTCATTTCTTTTTTTGAGAAGAATATCTTCAAAATCTTTGAACATTTTGTCTGAATCACCTATGGCCTTTTCCAACTCATTTAAATCTTTGGACAAATACACTTTCAATAATTTCTGCAATTCCAATTTGCTACTTTTACTATCTTTTATGCTACCAAGTAGGTATTCGGCTTGTTTATTATAAGATATTGCATCAAAAATTTCCATTTGAAATTCGAATGATTCTAAGCCTAAAATCTCTTTATTTTGTTTTTTAGCTAAACTGGTAAGTTCCATTTCAAATGCCACTACTGGGCAATCTAACAAACTTGGTATCATAAGGGAATATAACATAAAGGGCTTAATGTTTTCCATCATTTTTAGGGACATCCTTAAAGAATCAGAAAAATACTGGTTGAGGTATGAATAATCAGAATCGGAAAATAAATTTTTTAAGGTTGTATCTCCTTTCATTTTTATCCCCTTCATCATGGCCATCATCATATTAGGATCATCCATATCTAATTCCAGCACTAATTGCTCAGATTTTTGAAATTTATTTTTTAAAGAATCAGATAAAATAAAATCTGATTCACAAAGCAAATGGAAAGTTCCAAACAAATAGGATGGTTGAGCAAGTTCATTGCCTGAAATTTCATACAACAATGCTCTTTCTTGTGATAAAGAGTTGGTGAGCGAAGCAAATAGCACGCCTACTAAAAAAATAAATCTTACCATAAAAAAATTTATGCTCATCTATAAATTACTTTTTAATACAAAATGCTCCAAAAACAAATTAAGCATAAAATTTAAAAATTTATAACAAAAACTAATTTAATAGACCTGCACCCCACTGTTGTTTATAAAAAGTTTGTAAGTATTTTACCCTTAGTTGTTGAAGTTTTATAAGGCCTTCCAAAAGTTTTAACTCTCTGCTATTGATAAGAAACAAAGAACTTTCGCCTTGGTTAAATCGCAATTCTTCATTTTTTAAAAGCTGCTGATAATTGTTCACTAGAGAGAGGAAAATTTTTATTTGAGTTTCATAAAGGCTTAATTGAGCTGAATACTGACGGATTTTATTCTCAATTTCCCATGCTTTATTATTTACAAACGAGTTAGTTTCTCCAATCTTAAAAATTGTTTTCTGATAATTTCCCCTCCCCTCTCTCAATAATAAAGGAAATTTCATATCTATTCCAAATTTATAGTTGTTGTTGAAATAAGGAGCGGTTCCGTACCCAAACCTATAAAAATCTTTGGCTAATAAATTTAGTTTCAAGTTTAACTCTGGCAATAAAGATTGAGCTTTTAGTTTTTTATCTACCTGCAAACTCTGCAATTTAAAACTATATTGGTTTAATTCAGGATGGTTGGCTTTTGCTGATTCAATTAAACTATTGAGGTCTTCGGAACGCATAAATTGGGTAAATTGAATAATATCAGGGATATTTGATAAAGGCATTAAATAAGCTATACCTTGATCGCTCCATAAATATTTCGAAATTTCTAACTCTGTGGTCTGCAACTCCATATTCGCGTCGTTTAGCATAAGCTCAATGTTTTGAACTTGGGTGTAGGCCTCAAGAGTATCTACTACAGCTCTATCTCCGTTTTTAAAAGCCTGTTTTAATAAATTTAATCGTCGTTTGGCATTCAAAAGATTTTGGCTAAATACAGAGAACGATTGATATGCACCAGTCCAAGACCAATACGCCATTGAGGCATCTAAAAACAAATCGTTTAGCATTTGACGCTTTTCTTGCTCTGTTTCTAACTTAAATATTTCGGCTTGGCGGAGTGTAGCACGCTGTTGGTCAAACAATAAACCTTTTAAAACTGGAAGCTCAAGACCTGCATAACTCAAGCCTCCTGAAGTAAATTCTGGATTCAGAAAATTTCCACCGCTGTTTTCAATACCTGTTTTTACTGAAAGTCCATATTGTGTTTTCATTTTGAGTTCAGAGTTCCTGTAATCATAATAATTTTTACCGTCTAAGGTTTTTTGGCTATTTTCTTGCATAAAAACAGGATCAAAAGCACCCTTTGAGGCCAAAACATTTGATATGGATTGATTAATTCTAAAATCTGCTTGTTTGGCAACTGGATGGTTTTTAGAAACATCTGAAAGGAAAGTTTCAATGGTATAAACCTTTTGTCCGAAAAGGTACCAAGGGTAAATACTTATAAATAAAAAAACAAATCCTTTTTTTTTGAAACGCATTATCTATTCTTTGAGATTTCTTTAAATATTATTTAGTTTTAAGATTTATTTTTTTTCTTTTATTGTTTTTTCTTCATTGGTTTGGGCTATATAATATTCTGGAGGGAATCCATTGATATTTCGCCATATTTCATACCAAATAGGCACATCTTCTAAAAGAGCAATGCCATTGGCACCTCCTCCCATACGTAATGAGTTAGGCCATTTTTTATCATTTTCATCTTCAATAACTAAAATTCTAAATAACCCATTGCTACTAATAGAGGTCTCCACTGCTGAAATAACCCCACCAAAAGTACCATAACTGGAAGAAGGCCAACCGGAAAAAACAATGGCGGGAAACCCATCAAACACAAATCGCACTTTTTCTCCTCGAGCAACAAGTGGTAAGTCCATTGGTTTTACAAACATTTCTATAGCAAAAGCAGATGTTTTTGGAACAATTTCTACAATCATTTCGCCTTCTTTTAAAATTTCACCTAAACCGGCCTTTTTTGCTTTTGTAATTTGTCCACTTTGCGGAGCTGTAATAAAATACAATTGACGCCTAGCATCGTAATTACTAAATGCATTTTCAAGCTTTGCTACTTCTGCTTCAGTGCTAGCGGCGTCTGAAAAGCTTGAGAATCGTTCACCCAAAGCTTTAGCTATTTTATCGTTATATTCTTGAAGTATTGCATTTTTTTCAATTCTTAAATTTAAAAATTCCTGCTTACTTTGGTTAAATTTATTTACTTCACCGTTCAGTTTAGCTACCCCATCTTGGTAAATAACCGAACGCTTTTCAAATTCAATCAATGAAATCACTCCACTATCAAGCATTACTCTAGCACCATCTATCTGTCTTTTATAGGCATTCAATGCATTTTTAGCAGCAGCTACATCTACACTATCGCTTGAAATCTTTAATTTTTGTTGGCCAATTTTATTGTCAACAGATAATAATTTATAGTTTTTACCACTTTCTAAAGCTTGCAATTGATTATCTGTAGCACCTACTTTACCCATGTAAGCCTCAATACTTTTATTTTTTGCAGTTATTTGTTCTTGAGTTCTCTGCAACAAAATAGGATCTAAATATTCTGCTTTTACTTCTCCAAGCTGAAGAATAGTATCACCCTTCTCCACATAATCGCCTTCTTTTACAAACCATTTAAGTACTTTCCCAGGTAGTATTGTATTTAATTCTTGCGGACGATCTTCTAATCTTCGGGTTGTAACTTTGCCTTTGGCTCGAATATTTTGTGTCCATGGTAATAACAAAATAATGATTGTTAAAACAGAAAATCCAAGCAACCAATATCTAATGGCACTTTTTTTGTTAATTCGGTAAATACTTGAGGAACTTTTTATTCCTGAATTATTATTTTCTTCGAAATTTATTTCTAAATATTCTCCCATTATTTCACTATTTGACCGTTTTCTAATCGAATTATCTTATCATAACCAATGAGATGTTCATCATTTGTGCATGTTGAAACCAAAGTCATAGATTTTATTCTTAAATAGTCTTGCAATTCTTTTTGTTGTTTTGCTGTATAAAATAAAAAAGGGTTTTCTAAAAGTAAAAGCCTGTTATTACCTATTAGGGCCCTTGTAAGCAATAGCTTATGTTTTACTTCCTGTGTAAATTTATTGGCTTCAGGGTCAATCTGTGTATCTAAGCCTTTGTCAAAATCTTGAATAATTTCTAATAATCCTGTGATTTTAGCAACATTTATTATTTCATCATTTTGTATTAATGGGCTACCTATTGAAATATTTTCTAAAAGCGTGCCTTTAAAAAGACCTTGTTTGCTTAAAAATATGCCCGTCTTTGCACGAATAGTTGATTGGTCATAATTTTTAATAGGAATACCATCAATTAATAATTTTCCAGTAAACTCTCTAAAAGCTCCAGTAATTAGACGTAAAATTGATGTTTTGCCAGAGCCTGAAGGTCCAATAACTGCTACCCACTCTCCAGCTTTTATTGATAAATTAATATCTGTAAGGACATCCTTATGATTATCATAAGAAAAGTTTACATTTTCAAAATCAATAGCAATTCCTTTATTGTTTGATGAAAGATTTAATTTCCCAAATTCTTCTAATTTTGCCTCTGCCACTTTATTTAATTTTTCAACAGCAGTTAAAGATTCATACACTTGGTCCATGCTATTGACTAATTTTTCTACAGAAGAAATAATAGATAATATTACAATATCGGCAGCAATAAATTGTCCTATGTTTATTTCTTGACCCACGAGTAGTGTTACTCCCAATATAAGCATTGCAGCGGTAATTAGCAATTTAAACATAATTAAACTCCAATACTGAATCTCTAATACTTTAAAATGACTAGTTCTAGCTTTTAAATAACCTTCTAATAAAACGTCAGTTCTATCAATATTTAAAGTGGTACTTTGAGCAAACTTAAAAGTTTTCACACCTCGAGCTATTTCCTCGAACCATGCACCTACTTTAAATTTATAATCGCTAGTTTCTAAAGAGGTTTTGAAACCATTACTAGATGTAAATCTGATAATTACAACAATAAAGAAAAGCAAAATAAGTCCAAATGCAATAAATAGTGGATGATAAAAAGCTAATAAAATAGTACCTAAAACAACTTGTATTACTGCTGCTGGAATATCAATTAAAATTTTCTTTAAACTTTTTTGAAGAGTGGTTATGTCAAAAAAACGATTTACAAGTTCAGGTAGATAGCAGGACTCTAATACTGAGACATCTAATTTAGGTATTCTGCTACCATATTCTAGTGAATAACGAGCAAAGATCTTCTGCTCAATTTTTTCAATTAATTGCAACTGTCTAATCTGAAGTAAGCCATTAAGAAATGTGCCTAGAACCACTAAAATGACTAATACGATAATTGAATCGGACATAGAAGCAGCCATCACGAATCCAATAATAGATTGAATACCAAGAGGTAGTGACAAAGAAACTAATCCTGCAAAAATTGAAAATATGTAAATATCGTAAATATCTTTTTTATCTAAACTTAATAATTTAAAAATCTGCTTTACAGCTGGACCCATTCTCGTACTTATATTTTCCTCGTTTGCCATACTTGTTTAAAACCGATTAAATTTTTTACTATCTTTTTTGATAGTACTACTACGAACAAAAATACTATTACTTTTGTTCTATTCGAAATTAATTTCTAGAAAAAAAATAAAATGCTTATAGATTTTAAAATAAAACAAAACCCAAAGTTGTTTATCAAAGACCCAGAAGGTTCTGAAATGGGAAAACAAATTGTTGCTACTGCAATTGGACTTATTCAAGAAATTGGTTACGAACAATTTACTTTTAAAAAATTAGCTTCAAAAATACCTACCACAGAGGCTACAATTTACAGATATTTTGAAAATAAACATAAATTATTAATCTATCTTATAGATATTTATTGGAGTTATATACATTTTCAAATAGTTTTTAATTTAAATAATGTGTCGAGTCCAAAGGAAAAAATTAAAAAAATAATTGACCTTCTAGTTTGGGAAGATAACTCAGAAAGCTTTACAATCGAATTAGATCAAAAAGCTCTATTTTATATTGCAATAGCAGAAGGAAGCAAAACCTATCTGTCTAAGGATGTAGATAACTTAAATAAAGACGCATTTTTTAAACCTTATAAAGATATATGTGAAATGATTGAACAAATATTTAAAGCGTATAATCCGAACTATAAATTTTGCAAATCTCTCGCGAGTTCGCTGGTTGAAACTTCACATTCTCAATACTTTTTTATGCAACATCTCCCGAGGCTAAGTGATTTCTCTGAAAATAAAGACCCGAAAGAATTAGAATTGTTTTTAGAAAACATGGTTTTTGGCGCATTAAACAATCCAATTTGAGATAAATTTACATAAGAGCCCATCTATAAAATCGATCAATTTTGTTATATTTTAAAATACCTACAATTTTGGTTTAAAAAATATTGCATCTATTTTTAATTTTTAATTTATCAACAACCAATGAAAAGCCTTTTGCTATTTTTAAGTTTAACAAGTTCTTGCCTTCTTGCTCAAAAAATTCCATTGCCTTCCAGCGACATATTGTCTGGTAAAACTCCAACGAATTTTTACCAAGCCTTACCCGCTGTTAATAGATGGTTATCAAATGATAAAGTATTGATTTACATGAAAAAATCTACTTCAGAGAATTTAAAAAATATAGTTTTAGACTTAAAAACCAATGAAATTGCAGATGCAAATCAAAGTGAAATCTACTTGGCTGAGAATACTTCCAAAACTATTTTATTAAAAAACGGTGATATTTTTTTAAAATCTTCCACAGGCGAAAAACGTTTAACTCAAGACCCTAGCTTAGAAGAAAAAAACCCACAATTTTCTCCAGATAGTGTTTTTGTTGCCTATACTAAAAACAATAATTTATTTACCTATAACTTGAAAACTGATAGAGAAACTCAGTTAACTATTGATGGCTCAAAAACCACACTAAATGGTTTTGCTACCTGGGTGTATTGGGAAGAAATTTTTGGTCGCCCAACTCTTTTTCGTGCATTTTGGTGGAGCCCCGATAGCAAAACCATTGCCTACATGCGTTTTGACGAATCTAAAACAGAGATGTTTCCTTTGTATAACAGCCAGGGGCAGCACGGCTTTATAGAGGAAACCAGATATCCAAAAAGCGGTGACCCCAATCCAACCGTAAAACTTGGCTTTGTAGATGCAGAAAGTGGCATCACTACTTGGGCAGATTTTAACACTAAAGAAGAGCACTATTTAGGGTGGCCAGAATGGATGCCAGATGGTAGTGGATTAATGGTGCAATGGATTAATAGAGGAAATGACCATTTAAAAATTTTCAATGTTTCTCCCAAAAATGGTTCAAAAAAAGTAGTGTATGAAGAAACTCAAAAAGCCTGGATAAGTATAGATGAAGCCGACGAACGTCTAACTATTTTAGATGGTGGCAAAGAAATGCTTTTAATTAGTGACAAAACTGGCTGGAAACAATTGTATTTATATGGAACAGACGGGAAGTTCAAAAATGCCATAACTCAAGGGAAATACACCATTAAAGATGTAATTGGAATTGATCAAAAAAGGAAAGTGATTTACTTCCATGCTCGAGGTTTAGAACATTCCGCCCGCTTTGATTTATATAAAGTTGGTTTTGATGGTAAAAATCAGAAAAGGCTAACATTTGGTAATTTTAGCCACAGAAAAATTGAACCTTCCCCTAATTTTAATTATTTTGTTACCACTTACTCCAATTTAAATACCCCGACGGCTACTGCCATAATTGATAATGAAGGTAAAATTATAAAAGAGCTTGGCTCTATAAAAGGTCAAGACTTCGAACAGTTTAATCTGAATACCGCCGAACTAATTCGAGTAAAAAGCGATGATGGACTTTATGATTTACCAATGACCATTGTTTATCCTGAAAAAATGGAGCCTGGAAAAAAATACCCTGTTTTAGTTAGCATTTACGGAGGCCCAGATGCAGGAACAGTTTATGATCAATGGAGTTGGACCGCCAGAAGTCAATGGTATGCTCGAGAAGGAATAATTCAAGTTTCATTAGATCATAGAGCAAGTGGACATTTCGGTAAAGAAGGCGTGGCAACTATGCACAGAAATTTGGGACATTGGGAATTGATAGATTATAAAACACTTGTAAAAAGCTTAATAGACAAAGGTATTGCAGATCCCACCAAAATTTGTATAACAGGTTTTAGCTATGGAGGCTACATGACCTGCTTGGCACTAACTAAAGGAGCCGACATATTTACGCACGGAATGGCAGGTGGCAGTGTGACAGATTGGAGATTATACGACAGTGCTTATACTGAACGATTTATGGATACCCCATCTGAAAATCCTGAAGGGTATAATAATGGCAGTATAAAACCTTATATTGACCAATACAAAGGAAAACTTCAAATTGTGCATGGCACAATGGATGATAACGTACATATGCAAAACAGTATTCAATTAATTGACATGCTTCAAGAAGCCAAAAAAGATTTTGACTTTATGGCATATCCCGGTGGAAGACATGGATGGGGAGGCAATAAAAACCTGCATTTTGACAATTTAAAAACTAAGTTTGTATACAAAAATCTTTTAGAAAAAGAAGTTCCTTTCGGGGTTTTGAAGTAATTTAACGAAAAATTTGTATTTAGAACTCTCAAAAAATTATATTCTTAAACATGGTTGTTTCCTAAATAGCTTTTTCTTTAAATACTTTTTAATAATACAGGAATAAATGTCGTTTAGTTAAGGTTTTTCAGAGCCTTTTATAATTCATGGAATAATTTTTTTTCGGCCCGTGTTTTCTTGGCACATTTCTATCTGGTCTAATTATTTCTCTTGTCGCATAAACTATTTCGTCAAATGCCTTTAATGCTTTTTTAAATTTCTTTTTTATGAATACACCGATTAATATTTTTTGTGTCATATTGATGGCCGAAGTCCGATTTATTTTTTGAGAATGTTTCCTGGTTTCATCTGCTTTAAATTCTTTAATCACTTTTTCTTCAATAGGATGTGCATATGTTGCACAAAGTGTTAAAAGTAAGATTTTTGCGTAAAAATCTTGCTTTACTGCTAGTGCGGTTTTGCCTGAAAACTGCTCTAGCTCTATTCTGCATTTCAATAATTTGTAAGCCTCTTCTTCATTCCAACGATAATGATATAGTTCTTTAAAATCTTCGATTGGATATTTTTCTTGGTCTAATAATGAAGTACACAAAACTTCTATTTCTCCAGTATCTAAAACTACTTTTATTATTCTACATTCAATTTCAGTATCTATAAACTCAGGGTATTCAGAAAGTTTATTTCTATCTTTTTTTGGAAGTTTAAATTTTACAACTCGTTCATTGTCAGTACTTTTTACAAATTCATTTACCTCATTCCACCAATTACCTTTAAGTCTCACACAAAGTCCAATTTCTTTTGCAATCAGCAAGAATAATAACCAAAAACAGGGGTAACCTCGATCTAAAAGCAGTAAGTCTCCTTTTTTTGTAAATTCCAGATGCTTCAATAAAAGGTCTCGTTCGCTGGAATCATACCGATCTATTTGTCCATCAATTGCAACCTGATTAAGTACATCATACAGTACAGAACCTAGTGCCAACGAACGTGGGCTATCGGCTTTGGGTCCAAAATTGTGTTGACCGAATTCTTCCACTACTGTTGGATGATTTGGCAACACTAATCTGGTTCCATCAATAGATAAAACTCTAAAATCAAACCATTTATAATAAGCAGCTTCATCATAAAATGTATTGACGGCTATTTCATTTAACCTTTTAAAACCTTCAGGTTTTAACTTGGCTCTAGCTTGAGTAAACGCACTCTTTGTGACCCTTCTGATGTCAAAATCCTTGTTTAAAGTGGCCCTGAAGAACGAATCTAATTCCCTTTGAATGCTCGTTTTAAAGCCCATGATAAGAACAATTAAACTTTTTAGACTTAATTTTCTATTTCTAGTAAATACCCCTTGAGTGCCAACTTTGAATCGGCTACTAAATTCCTTGCTTTCAAGTTCATTGTCAATATGTTTGTTTATGTTTAACCTATATTTTGTTTTGATATTTTGAGAAATATTACCCCCTAAATACCCTATAAAATTACAAAATTTATACTATAAAAACAAACATCTATTTTGCTTATTTTTACCTAAATTTACAGTAGAAAAATCAAACTACTTTTTAACAATATCTTTCTTAACTAAACGACATTGATTTATAATAAGATATGAAAGCTCTAGTATTAGAAGAACCAGGTAAATTCAAACAAATAACTATTGATGCTCTAAAAAGCCCAGATTCAAACGAAGTGGTGCTAAAAATTAAAAGCTTAGGAGTTTGTGGGACCGACCTTCACGCTTACAAAGGAAAGCAACCTTTTTTTACATATCCAAGAATTTTAGGTCACGAAATCGCGGCCGAAGTAATAGAAATTGGCTCAAAAGTAACACACTTAAAAGTAGGAGATCGGTGTGCCGTTATGCCCTACAGAAATGACATAGAGGATCAAGCCGTGCGACGTGGAAAAACTAATTGCGGCTCATCCCTAAAAGTTTTAGGAGTCCATGAAGACGGTGCCATGCAAGAATATATTAAGTATCCCGCATATTTAGTTTATCCTGCTAATGAACTGACGCTCGACCAAATAACACTAATAGAACCGTTGGCAATTGGAAGCCATGCGGTGGAGCGTGCGGACATTAAATCGGAAGACATTGTTTTAATTATTGGTGCTGGGCCAATTGGCATCGGAATAGTAGCGATGGCCTTGCTCAAAGCTGCCAAAATAGTAGTCTTGGATTTGAATCAAAATCGTTTAGATTTTATTAGTAAAAAATTTCCATCGGTCGAAACAATCCCATTAAATGACAAAGTAGAAGAGACTTTAAAAGAACGCTTAAATGGCGATTTGCCCACTGTAATTTTGGATGCAACGGGAAGTAAAGCCTCCATGGAAAAATGTATTGAATACATAGCACCTAGCGGTACGATTGTTTTTGTTGGTCTTTTTGTCGGTGATGTAACTTTTCATGACCCACTTTTTCACCGTAAAGAAGTAACTCTAAAATCGTCAAGAAATGCTTTGTCTGAAGATTTCGAGAAATTAATTCGACTTATAAAGGCTGGACTGGTGAACATTGATGGATTTATTACCCATAGGTTGGCTTTTGATACGCTGCATGAAAATTTCGAAAGACTATATTTGCCTAAGGAGAAAGTAATTAAAGCAATAATTGAGTTTTAAATAAGGATTTACAGGGTGCAATTCAAATTGTCGCACTAAATTCCTATCTTTAATGTAAATGAGTAGAAAGCTAAATAAAAATGCAGATCAATGACACGAGAAGAATTTATAGAAGCCGTTGGAAAGCGCTACGACGGCATTCATGCCTTAAAC
>JANOMP010000319.1:0-28103 GCA_031420365.1 Cytophagaceae bacterium | reverse complement strand
ATTGTTCACGATCGAATGGGAGTTGAAATAATGCCGAAGAAAAATGAAGTAACGATTGCCGGAAAGTCATTTGAAGAGCTGAAACAGGTCAACGACCACGGCGCGGAATATTGGAGCGCGCGCGCCTTGCAGCCGATGCTGGGCTACAGCCAGTGGCGACGTTTCGAGCAGGCCATCGAGCGTGCCATAACCTCTTGTAGAGAATCGGGAAATCCCCCTGAAAACCATTTTGCCGGCGCCGGCCAAATGGTCGAGTTGGGCTCCGGCAGTGCGCGCGAGGTTGCTGACTACCAGCTCTCCCGTTTTGCCTGTTACCTCATCGCGCAAAACGGCGATCCGCGCAAGCCGGAAATCGCCGGGGCACAGCAATACTTTGCCGTCCAGACCCGCCGCCAGGAGCTTTCCGATCAACTCGCGGCAGATTACAAATTATTTTTATTTTTTCTTGGATGCCAGTAATTTCCATCGATAAAAAATATTAAGGTGAGTGGAGGATAGTTATAAAATTAAATAAGACTAATTTTGTTAAAAACCTATAAACACAGGAGTTTCTACCCCTTTAAATAAAAAATTATGCAAGTAATTATTGGCCTTATTTATCACTCCATTGGCGGATTCGCTTCTGGAAGTTTTTATATGCCATTTAAAAAAGTCAAAAACTGGTCTTGGGAATCCTATTGGATTATTGGCGGTTTGTTTTCATGGCTTTTTGTTCCACCATTAGCGGCCTATTTAACGGTCCCAGATTTTTGGGAAATCATTAAAAGCACTGGGTCAAATATAAAAAACATAACCTATTTAATGGGTGTGCTTTGGGGAATTGGAGGCTTAACCTACGGCTTAGGGGTGAGATACCTAGGAATGTCATTAGGCAATTCAGTAATTTTAGGCTTTTGTTCCGCTTTTGGAGCATTAGTTCCCGCAATCTATTACAATTTCAATCCAACTACTGGCAAAACCTCATTAACTGATATGTTGCAAAGCACGGGAGGACAAATGGTGTTGATGGGTGTTTTGGTTTGTTTGGTGGGCATAGCCATTTGTGGAAGGGCTGGAATCCTAAAAGAAAAAGACCTCTCAGTAGAACAACAAAATGCTAGTGTGCAAGAATTTAGTTTAGTTAAAGGTTTAATTATTGCTACCATTTCTGGAATCTTAAGTTCTTTCTTTAATTTTGGAATTGAAGCTGGCAAACCCATGGCAGATGCTGCTGTTGAAGCTGGGTTCAATCCTTTATTTCAAAATAATGTGACTTATATAATTATTATGTGGGGTGGACTCACCACTAATTTTATTTGGTGCATGTATCTAAATTATAAAAACAATTCTTTTAAAGATTATACAAATACCTCCACTCCTATTGCCAGAAATATCCTATTTTCTGCTTTAGCTGGTACTACTTGGTTTTTGCAGTTCTTTTTTTATGGTATGGGCGAAAGTAAACTAGGAAACGGGGCGAGCTCCTGGATTTTACATATGGCTACCATAATCCTTACTGCCAATCTTTGGGGTTTTTATAATAAAGAATGGGCAGGGGTATCATCTAAAACAAGGCAAACCATATTTTTAGGAATTTCATTAATAATTCTTTCCGTAGTGATTGTAGGTATTGGGAATTCTCTTTAACCCAAAAATAAATGATTTTTTAAATTCAAAGTATGGTATTATCAATTTTAGTCTTGGCGAAGTTGGCGATTTTCACCACTAATGTTGATTTAGACAACCATATTCTGATTAACCAATAATGTTTTTACGGAGCATTGAATCTCCACTTTTTCCAAACCTCTTTTATCTGTTCTTTTTTTATCCTGTCTGTCAGTCAATTGGCCGTAGGGTATTCAAGTTCTTTGTTAAAACTTTAGTTGTTTCGACGGTTCATGCTGCTTTGGCAATATGCTTACAAAATGCGGTGGTTTATTGATGTCGGCTTAATCATTATTTGAAATTTCTTTGATTAAGTCAACTATTTTGTTGTTGCTAAACTGCGACCTAAACTCAATTTTCACTTTACCGTCAAAGAACTTCTCAGCGTGTTTGATTTTGAATTTTTCTTCGTCACGAAGTCCGTCTTTGCCGTTTACGTCTTTTGTCTCCACAATAAAGTTTAGTTTTTGCTCACCGTCTTTGAATTTCAAAACATAAGCGAAGTCAGGAGAATAGCTTTTTCCACCTGCAACTGGAATTTTTATTGAGTTCTTTGGAATCTTTGTAAATACAATTACTTCCTTAATCTCTGATTTTATGTTCGTTTTTTCTAAGTCTGAATCGTAATACAACTCGTCAAAGAAGTAAGAGTTTGCTACATCTTCGTCTGAAAACAAAACCCCAACATCAGACGCAGAAATCTCTTTTAGCACATTTCCTTTCTCGTCTGTCAGTTTAGTAGGGTGTACACTATTTGAAACTTTCTTATACTCTATTGAATATTTGTCAAAGACTTGTGACATTAGATAAAAATCAAAGTTCTGCTTAATTATCCGAAGAGTCGTATGGTTGAGATATTTGTTTATATCTGTACCTGCATCAATGATTGATTGATGAAGTGTCTTGATGTTTATATTCAGAATTTTTGAAAGTTCTTTCAGAAAATCACTGTATTTCATTGTTGAAATGTTTGCAGTCTTTCGGTTGTAAACCGATTCAGGTTCGTTTGCAACTGCCCTGTTATCTTTAATTTCAATTTTTGAAATTCTTTCGTTGATTCCGTCTGATGTGAAATTGTCTTTTTGTGCTTTTAAAAAGTCGGTAAACAAAGTTTTGAAAACTGCTTCGTTGTCAAATTTATATTCAAGAATTACTTTTTCATTCAGTTTTTCCCAAAGGTCTTTCAACTCTTGATATTTTTCTGTTCTTACAACAACTTTCTTTTTAGGGTCTGTTGCTTTGCGAACTTTGTTAGAATTTACGCCTTCAAAAATTCGTGGATAGTTTTGTTTTATAAAATCAAATCCACCAGCCTTAAACGAGTTTGTTCTTGTAACTACATTATTTGAATCCAAAACTTCTAAAAGTTCATCTTCGGTTGTTTCGTATAATTCGCAAATTTTCTTAACCATTATTTCAGAAAGTTTGTCTGGAATTACTTCAATTGAAATTGCTCCTGATTTTTGATTGATTTCATTTACCAATTTATCTACAAAATCACTTTCGGTAAAGTCCACAAAATAGTTAAGATAAAACTGTTCGTCTTTTACGCGATTGCCATATTCATTTACTGGCAAACGCAAGCCACGCCCAACTTCTTGTAGTTTTGAAATTTCACTTCCACTACTACGAAGTTTGCAAATCTGAAATACATTAGGATTGTCCCAACCTTCACGCAAAGTCCATTTAGAAAAAATAAAACGTCTTGGATTTTCCAAATCAAGCATTGCTTGTTTGTCGTGCAAAATTTCGTTTATCTCTTTTTCAATGGCTTCGTCTTTTTCTGTATTGTCTTTTGAGAAATAACCAGCGTGTGTTAGTGAAAGGTCGAGCAGTGTTTTTTCAAGATATGCTTTATAGAACACATCTTTTTCAGTTTTAAGCAGTTCCTTTATTTCTAGTTCAATACATTGTTCAACCGTTTTGCGGATATATCCGTCTTTGTTACGGTATTCGTCAATGTTGTCAATAAAAAACAGCGTAAGCGGTTTTATCTTTACTTCTCTTGTTAACAATGATTTTTCGATTTCAAAATGGTGCTTGATTGCCTTTTGAATCATTGTTTCCTGCAACTTTTCAGCATATGAATACGGGTTGATTTTATCACCCTTTTTCATTTCCAAACCGTTGGACAAAACAACCGTGCTTTTATTTAAGTTCTCAATTCCCAAATCGGACATTTCGGGATGAACCTTTTTTAGACTATCTTTTTTAGAAATTTTTACAGTTTTTTTCTTGTCGTTTTCTATTAATTCAAAACTGGCTTCTGTGCCGTCAGAATCAATAAACTTTACTACTGCGTTTTTACCACTTTCAAATTCTGTAATGTGTCCGATTACACCTTTCACTAAATTTCTGTTGAATGAATCTACTGCGGTTAAAGTGTAAATCAAATTTTCATATCCTTGAAAAGTTGCACCATATCGTAAAATAAACTGGGGTTTCATTTTTTGAATGTTCTCCCAAGTTTTAGTGATTGTTCCGAACTTGTGAGGTTCGTCAATAATCATAAATGGTTTAGTAGCTCCAATAGCATCAAAAGGAACGGTGTATTTATCAAAAAGTCCTTTGTCAAAACTCTTTTGCATTGTTTCGGAGTTAATCATACCTGCGTTGATAATCATTACCTGAATACTGTTTTTTTCAAAATTACCTGCATTTACAAAACTTGCAGCTGCTGGTGGTATGAATGACTTTTTGCTTTTGTTATTCTTTATACTTTCTACAATATGCAAATGAAGAGTTTTACCGTATTGCTCTTTGAAATGCTCACGGCTACTGTCCGATTTTAAAAAATCAATTGTTCCTGCTTTGATTGATAGCGTTGGCACCACAACAATAAACTTGAATATGCCGTAATTTTTATTGAGTTCAAAAATGGTTTTGGTGTAAGTGTAGGTTTTACCAGTTCCAGTTTCCATCATAATATCAATAATATTGCTTTTGGCTATTGGCTTTTCTTCCACACTATTTCTTTTTTGACGATTGAGTATGTTGTCAAAATACTGACCAAAGGGCAACATTTGATTATCTAACACATTGCCTTGCTTTTCCACTTTATTATAAACAGGATTGATGTAGTTTTTATCAACTTCAGCAACCGTATGTAATTGTAAATTTTCAAAAACAGCCAAGGTACTTTCTACGGCATTTTCTTGATGGGACAGGTTCTTTTCAAAATTAAATCCTTTCATTTTTTGTTTGAGTTTAGAATTAATAGAACAATTCCAATCATTTTTTCTTTGTCGGTAGGGTTTGATTCGGCTAATAAAATAGTTAGCGTGGTTAAGGTTTCTGGGCTTATTTTGTTTTTAAAATCATACCTTGCTTTTTCCAAAAGCCAAATAAAGCAAAATGCCCCACTTCGTTTGTTTCCATCATTGAAAGGATGATTTTTGATGACAAAATATAACAAATGTGCCGCTTTTTCTTCTACCGTAGGATAAGCATCTTCTCCAAAAACACTTTGAAAAACATTACCAAAAATACCTTTCAAGTCGCCTTGTTTTTTCTCTTGGGCAAATAGTTCGGCAGCTTCGCCTTTTGAAATCAATTCGGTTTTCAGCTGTTTCAAATCTTGATATAATTCCTCTGCCGATGTTTGTATTTCTTGCCGTGTGCCATTGCTAGGAAACTCATTTTTATCAAAACTATCTAAAGCAAAAAAAGTACTAGAAAACGATTGGATAAGGGATAAAATATCCTTTGCCACTAGTTGATTATTATTTTGGGTTAATATTTTTAAATCTTCGAGTGTTTGTAAAAACTGGACTTTGTTTTCTTCCAATCGTTTTGGGTCGATGGCATAGCCATTTACCAAATAGTCTTTTAAACGTTTCGTTGCCCATTGGCGAAATTGAACACCCCTTTGTGATTTTACTCGATAGCCAATAGATATAATTACATCAAGATTATAGTATTCAATTGATCTTTCAACTTTTCTTCCTCCTTCGTTTTGAACTGTCGCAAATTTTGCGACAGTTGAAAACATATCAAGCTCTTCTTCGGAAAACACATTACCGATGTGTTTTCCAATAGTTTTTATATCTCTATCAAACAAAATGGCAATTTGTTGACGATTTAGCCATACGGTTTCGTTATCAAGTTGTACAGAAATTTCAACCTGATTGTCAAGTGTTCTAAAAATATCAATATTAGTTTTCATCTCAATATCTTGTTATAAAGTCAATATCGATATTTTTCTTGTTTGAGTATGCCTTTACATTTTCAGAAATTTCTCTCAAATTTTTACTGTCAAAATGATAGCCAAAAGCAATAATTGAGGTAGGACTAAACTTTTTGTCAGAATCAATTTTTTCTAGTAATACTTTTAGGTTATCTGTTGTAAACCCTTTGTCCATAAAATACAATTTGCCGTTGCCATAATAAGCGGTGAAATCGCTTAAATCAACCTTTTCTAATTCTTGTGTTAATGCAATACCATCATACGTTTTCCAAGTGGTCAATAATGCTTTAATATCATCTTCGGTGAGTTTGCTTTCGTCAAACAATTTTGTTTGATTATCCAATTCAGTCGATTCAAAATCGTAATCTTCCCAAATGGGTGTGGTTTCAAATATTTTAAAATAGTTTTCAGTTTTTAATTTTGAGTTTTGAGCGATTTGCTCTTGCAAGTTCTTTATTTCTTCTTTAGTTTCATCTAATTGAACCTCTGTTTTTAGTTTCGCAATTTTTAGTTCTAAATTTTTAGTTTTTGAATCTAATTGCTCGTTTATTTTTATTGCTGCTCTAAGTAAACGCTCCTTTGTAATTTCAAAAATGGTTGGTTCATCCTTTAATTCGTCTTTTACAAAATCATAAGCCGTTTTGTTTTTCTTAGGGTCTATGTCTTCTGGCATTTGTACTAGAATAAACTTTCTATTGCCTCCATCTTCAGCATTGAGTTGCATTACCGCATCTCCAGTTGTGCCAGAGCCTGCGAAGAAGTCGAGGATTAAGTCGGATGTTGATTTTTTTTCGTTAGGGTTAAAAAGTCTCAACATTTTATGAATTAACAGTGTTGGTTTCGGAAATGTAAAAGCATCAAAACCTAATAACTCTTTAATTCTTTTTGTTCCAGCATCAACAGAACCAGCTTCTTTGAAAGGCCAAAAATTTACAGGAACCATACCTTCGTCTAATTCGGATAAAAAACGTTTGATTCTTGGATATTTTGATTTACCGTCACTCCCCCAATACAACCTTTTTTCTTGAAGTAAAAATTCATATTTATCCTGACCAACCTTCCACGCATTAGTCGGGTGTGTAATTATTTCTCCAGTATTAGGATTAATAATTCGATATGACAAATTTGGTCTTTCTTCTCTTGAAACTTGGTTAATAAATGATACACTTGTCCAAACACCCCTTTCGTCATTATCTGGATTTGAATATCCACCAATTTCATCGCTTCGGACTTCTTTAAGATTCTCTAATTTTTCAGACTTTCTATAGAGTAAAATATGTTCAGTTGAAGTTGTAATTAATTTAGCATTATTGCTTCTTCCATATCTTTTTTCCCAAATTACATTCGCCACAAAATTCTCCTCACCAAAAACTTCATCCATCAACAATCGCAGTTGTGCCACTTCGTTATCATCAATAGAAATAAAAATCACGCCATCATCTTTGAGTAGTCGTTTTGCAATGTATAAGCGTGGATACATAAATGTCAGCCAAGCCGAATGTGAATTACTCTTTTTCTGCGTAAAATCTAAGATACGTTTTGCTTTTTCTTCATCAAGGCCAATTAACTGCTGTAATTCTTTTATCGTAAACTTTCTGTCATCCTGATATACAAACCCATCACTTCCAGTATTATAAGGTGGGTCTATGTAAATCATTTTTACTTGTTCGTAGTAGGCGTTTGAAAGGTGTTTCAGCACTTCCAAGTTGTCGCCTTTTATCAGCAAGTTTTCAGAGTTTGCGTTTTCGAATTTTGTATTGTGGGTTTCGTCCGCTTTCATCAATGTAGTCGCTGGGTCGCTTGCCAATAGTCTAGCATAGCTTTTTCCAAGCCAGTCTAGTCCGTAACTTTCTGTTGAAAAGTTGATTTCTTTTTCTGTTAGGTTATTTTTGAATTTCTCCAATTGAAAATTTCCGTCTTTGTCAAAACACTGGGGAAAGTTTAATCTCAATGCTTCCAAATCTTTGTTTGGCACTTTTATATCGTTCGTTATTTTTTGTTCCTTACTCATTGTTTATCCTTTTTAATATCTTTGTCAGTCAATAGGTCTCTCACGTTCACGCCAAGAATTTTAGCTATGTCGTAAAGCACTTCAATTCGAGGTTGCTGTCTGTTTTGCACATAAGCATTTACCATATTGTAGCTTTTGCCCAATTGTTCGGCAAGCCAAGTTTGCTTGATGCCTTTTTGTTCCAGCACTTCTTTTATTCTGTTCATTTGTTCAAATGATGTCATTCACAAATATAGTTTTAAATTATTTTATATCTCATTTTGTAAGATAAAAAGTAATCATAAAATTTTCAACATTCTAGGCCATGCGATGGTAAAAAATGGCTCCTTTGGTTTTTTGGGTTGGCCTGTATGTTGGCAAAAACCAAATGTGCCATTTGTGGGTTGCTTGTCTTTTTAAACTTACTGAAATTAATAAAAATAAAATTTCTTGCTTTAGAAAAATGTAAAAGAATGGGTTATTAATAGTCAGTTTTAAAGTTGTTAAAAAGCAAATATTAAAATCAAATATATAGACTACAGTTTCTTAAACTGCAAATTTTTCATACTTTTGGAAATCAAACAAAAAAAAATTGACGCAAAGAACCATAAAAAAAACATTCTTTTTCTCTCTATTATCTCTTATTATTTTTAATTCTTATGCCCAACCCAAAACGACTTTTGGAAAAAACACATGGGTTTTTATGGTGGGAGTTTTAGAATGGTCCGACAAAAATGAGTTCGCTTCTTTTGATAAACGTGGAAGAGTTGATGCCAAAATTGTCAAGTTTTTTCAAGACAGCGGCATTCCTTTAGATCACATCATTTATTTAAAAGATAAAGAAGCAACAACCGCTCAAGTAAGGGCAGCATTTGTACCTTTTCTTAAAAAAGCCAAGAAAGACGACCAACTTTTTTTTTACTACTGTGGCCATGGCTACCATAACGAAAAAAACCAAGTTTGTTTTGCAAATTATAAAGGAGAAGACTGGACAACCGCTGAAATAGTAAAAACAGTAAATGAAAATTTTGCAGGTAACACAGCAATTTTTACCGCAGATTGTTGCAATTCCGGTGGCTTGGCAGATGAAGTGCTGAAGTATCAAAACAAAAACTTTGTTTCAATAAATTCTGTAGTACCTAAAGATCTTTCAACAGGCAATTGGACGTTTTCAAATGCTTTGTTATACGGGCTGCTTGGTAAAAATTATGTTGACAAAGACAACAATGGGAATCTAACTTTTAATGAATTAGCCCATTACATAGATGAAGAAATGGCCCTTGTTGAAGGTCAAAAAGCCGCTTATTTTGTACCACAAAGTATGAAAAACTGGGTTTTAACTTCTGGCATTCCAAAGAAGAAAGAAAGAAGAATTGGTGAACACATTATGGTAGACTACGATGGAGAAGATTATTTGGGCTTTATTGTTGATTCTGACAAAGAAAAAGGCTTTAATGTGAGATTTTACAGTTACACCAACAACGAAACAGATTGGGTAGAACCCAGTGAAGCCAAACCTTATATCATTAAGCCAAATTATGCTTTAGGAACAAAAGTAAAAGTATTTTCTGAATACGACCAAAAATGGTTACCAGCCAAAGTCATTAAAAAATTCTCTTGTCTGCATTACATTAACTATACAGGATATGGCAGCGAGTGGGACGAGTGGGTGGCTCCAGAAAAAATAAAAAAGTGACACTAGCAGTTCTTCTATTTACAAAAATTATGGATATATGGCAACTAGCATTCTTTAATTTTTTAAAGTTTAGTTTATCAATTTGGCATTGCTAAAGCAGGCTCTGAACTAAACAATTCTTTTAGCTTACTTTATTTCACTTAATTTTGCCAAAATCGCTTCATTTCCTTGTATTGCATTTTCCGGAAGTGGAAATGCACTATTAAAAACCCTTAAATCATCTTTGGTCAAATAAATATTCTGTGTTTCATCCGCTTTTGACAAATCTAATCCTACATGCTTTGCTAAAAAAACATACGCTGCTTTTCTTTTTGAAGGGCCATAATCATGCTTTTCAGTGGGTAAATGTACATTCTCTACCTTATCTTTTTCATTAAAAAATTCGTAAATTCTTTGTATATGAGGAAACTCTAAATCGGGATTATTTTTGGTCCAATCATCGCCATCTGAAACCAAAAGTAAAGGTTTTGGGGCTATACATGCCGCTATCTCTACGTTGGTGGTAGCATGATTGGCACTAACATGAATTGGCATGCCGCTTTCACAAACGCACCCTCCAAAATAGTAGCCTGAAACCATTACCACAGGCACAGAAAATTTAACTCTTTGATCAATAGCCGCCAGCAAAAAAGTTTGTGTACCACCTCCCGATTCACCTGAAACAGCAATTCGTTTAGTGTCAACTTCTGGCATCTGAAAAATAAAGTCTAATGCTCTTAAGCTATTTATTAATTGAATTTTGAGTGCCTTTGAAATAGTGTGGTCGCATTGTTTCATATCTCCATAGCCAATCATATCATACGCAAAAACTATAGCTCCCATTCTGGCCATCGAAGCACAACGTTGTTGTGTGGCCTCACCAAACCTAAGGTCTGATCCATGTCCATGAGGTGCTAAAATTCCTGGTATTTTGCCTTTAAAATTTATAGGTTTATACAAATTCCCAGTCACGTAAATACCAGAAATACTTTCAAAAAATACATTTTCTACCGTATATCCATTTAATATTTTCTTACTATGTATGGTAGCTTTAATTTTTTCACCAGCTTTAAAGTTGGCAATTTCAGCCCCATCTAAAATACCTTGCTTAATTAGTTTTGTTCTTTTCTTCCAAGATCTCTTATTATCATATAACTCAGACAAATATTGATGTTCTTTAACAGCCTGTTCATAATTGAAATAATTACTTTGTCGAAGATTAGGCTTTTCAAGATTTGGCTGAGCAAATAAAACACGATTACCAACCAATAATAAAAGGAATGAAATGATTTGAATGACTTTCATATTAATCTATTTTAAAATTTAAAAAAAAACACATTATATTTACTAGTTTAGATGATTAATTACAAGAAAAAAAAATATAGTATTACAATTTCATCTGGAATTTATCTCCTAAAATATTCAATTCATTTATTAATTCAGTCGAAATTTCAAGTCCATTATTAAGCTGTTTCTGCTTTAATTCTAAGCCTCTTTCTCCTGGCATTCTTATTTTTTTATCTTTATTGATTAGTTTCGACTTTAAAGATACATTTCTAAAATTTTCCATTTCTTGTAAAAAATAGCTCTCCCCACTAAATTTTTCAGGATCAATTACCTGCAAAAATACCGAAGCACCCCAACGTGTAGGATTATCTGACCTACCATAACCTCCCAAGGCATTTGTCATTGCTTCCACCATGATGCCAAGTGCAAATCCTTTGTAGCCTAAGTCTAAGCCACCCAATGGCAAAAGTGTAGCAGGAGGGTCTTGAAAAAACAATGAAGGGTCATTTGTAGCATTTCCGTTTTTATCTAATAACCAGTCTCCGGCTAAAAGCTCTTTATTTTTAGCAGTTCTTGCCACTAATCCGTTGGCAGTAGTAGACATACTCACATCTAATAATATCGGAACACTTCGCGTAGGAATACCCAATGCAATAGGATTCGGGGAATATACTCCTTCAAGTCCTCCAAAAGGAGCTACCGTTTTATTTCTAGGATCAGAACAGGCCAAAATTATCATTAAATTCTTGGCGGTCACAGACTCTAAATAGGCCGCCAAACATCCAATGTGATGTGATTTTTGAATTACTACCGTTCCTATTCCTTCATTTTTTGCAATTCCAGATGCTACTTCAATGGCCTCTTCAACCAACCATGTACCTGGCTGATAATTACCATTCCATAACTGGGTGGTGCTAGTAAAATTTAACACTTCGTACTCTTTTTGTGATTCCATTCCTCCATTTACTAACTCATCAAAATAGTTCTTCACTAAAGCCAGGCCATGTGTTCTATGCCCCAACAAATCGCCTTCAACTAGTATTCTAGCTATTGATTGCGCTTTAGGATGAGCTAATCCCCCCTTTTCAAAAAGTTGCGTAATAAATATAATAACTTTTGAAACTTTCAAATTCTTTGTTTTATCTAGCATTTAAATTTAGTTTAAAATCTTTAGTATTTACTTAGTGGCAAAACCTGAATTACGAATTTTCTCAAAAAATTGATTCGTCTTTTCTAAGTTTTCACTACCATTACTTTTAAAGTACCAAAAAGTTTCTAAATCTCCTTTATGCATGGAGCTATTCATGTCGCCGCTCTGTGATTTATGACAAGCCTTAACCCAATCAGCGACTATCATGTAGCTGTGTTTTTGGTTTTCGCCAAAGCCAAAAGATCTATCAAAATAAAAAACTGGCGCTTTTTTCAATATTTTAGTTTCAGCAAACCCTTCTAAAGCTGAGAATGAATAGGTATAGTCTTTATTTAGAGACCTACCTCCCAAAATTATTGGTTTCTTGCCATTATTTATTCTAGAAACAGCCCTTAATGCCAAAATAGATGCGGTTTTGTGATGCGCATGTTGTTCAGCACTTGGAATTAAACAAAAAACATAATCGTAGTTTCCTTCCGCTAAAATTTTGTCTAATTTTTTTTCACAATAGGGCAAATCCCAACGTTTGCCTTCAAAAAACGGTTTAGGATCTAATTGATAGAAATCATCCAGCTGGTCAAAAAAGAAGAAGTTTCTTATACCTATTACTTCACCAGAGCAAAGAAGTTCTTTTTTACGAAGCAAAGGTAGATGAAAACGACCTGTGGCGGAGTCTGTAAGGTCTAAACCATAATAACTAGATGCCACCAAACCATTATATCCGCCCGATGCATCCGTAATTAAGGCTAGATCGACAGTCCCTTTTAGTTCATGTGTAATTTTAAAAAGTGTGGCAGGAAACATGGTTTCGTCGTCAGGGTGAGCGGTAACCACCAGTACTTTGGGCCCTTGAGAAAAGGCAAAATTAAACATACAAAAAAATGTAAAAATTAAAATCTTTATATTCATAAAATTCAATTTTAGTTTTAATCTAAATCACTATACTATTCAAAAAAACATGAATGACCTTATTTACTTGTTCGGGTTCTTCTATACAAGAGGAATGCCCAGCTCCTTTTATATACACTAGTTTCGAATTTCGAATTTGAGCATTTATAAATTCGGCCTTTGCGGGTACTGTAGCAACGTCTTGGTCACCAACAAGAACCAAAGTAGAGCACTTAATATTAGATAGTTCTTGATCTATTCCTTTTCTATCAATAACCCCCTGTACGGCTTTGACAATATTTTTTTTATTGGACATAAGTTCTGTTTCCCAATATATTTTTTCCGATTCTCTATCTTTGTCATTTAAAAAATCCGTTCCAAACATTATTTTCATTACTGGTTTTTTAACCGCTGAAATTCCAAATATTTTCACAATTAAGTTTAGCATATTATACTTAAAAACAAAGGGTTCTGGCAAAGCCGAGGTTTCTAAAAGAATCAGCGATTTAATTAAGTCTGGTCTTCTCGCAGCTAAACGCATACCAATAAAACCACCCATGCTAAGCCCTAAAAAATGAACTTTCCCTAGGTTGAGTTGCTCTATAATTTCAGCGGCATCCTCATATTGAGCATCCATATCATATCCAGAATTTGTACTTTCCGATTGCCCTTGTCCCCTGTGATCGTAGCAAATTATTCGGAAGTTTTTAGAAAAAAAAGCTATCTGCTTTTGAAACATTTTGCTGCTCCATAATAAGCCATGAGAAAAAACTAAAATCTCGGAGCCCTCTCCATGCTCTTCATAATAATAGTTATAATCTCTAATTTTAAGGTAAGGCATATATATATGGTTTATATTGATATAAAATTAAGTAAAATAAAGCCGAAAGTATTATTTTAATCTTTAAAAGTATTGAATTAAATCCCAAAGGTTTCCGTACAAGTCTTCAAAAATACAAACCTTACTATAATCTTCTACATTGGGATCTAATCTCTAATAATTTTTAGGGTTTACAGGATTTAGAGTGAACCCCTGAATTTTATAAAATTAATTAATGATTGCTGTTTACTTAATTTGTTGTTAGCCTTACTTTTGCGTTTCGACGCACCGCAGGTATGCCTGTCCAATTGAAAAAAGCCGAATGTCGGACCAACTGGAATGCCAGCTCAGCCAAAAACACTCACAAAAAAAAATCCTGAAAGCCGTCCGCCATGAATTTTTAAATTAATTATCTAGCTATTAGCAATTTAACTTGCTTAAAAATTTCCATACGGACGTTTTTGTGATTAATGGAATAATCAGTGATTTGTTTTCTAAAAGGTTTTATTTAATAATATTTCTACACTCTAAATCCTGTAATGCCGTAATTATAAATAATTACAAGCATGGATAATTTTAAAAAAAACCTTATTCTTTCATTCTCAAATATTAAAACAAAAATCTATATTTGCTTATTATTTTCTAATTAATAAGCTATTCATGCTTCAAGCAAATTCTGTATTTATAATCACTTTTGCCCTCATTACCATGGGCTTTTTAATTAAGAAATATAACTACATTAAAGAAGTAGAAGGTAAAGTGATTTCTAAATTACTTATGCATACTACTTTCCCAGCCTTAATGATTATTTCTACCGCTAGGGTTAAGCTGCAATACAATTTAATGCTAATTCCACTTTTATGCTTGCTTTTAGGGGCTTTTACTGTTGGTGTAGCTTGGTTGGCTTTTAAAAATAAACCATTGAAGCTACGAGGTATTCTGTTGATGGGCTCAGGCGGATTAAACGTCGGCCTTTTTGGATTTCCACTAATTGAAGGCATTTGGGGCACTCAAGCTATTTTATATGCAGTTATGTTTGACATTGGCAATACTATAATGACTTTTGGCTTGGTTTACCCAATTGGAAATTATTTTGCTAATAAAGGAAAAGGTCGAATAAATTTAAGAAAAATACTGGTTCGAGTTTTCTCTTTGCCACCCGTAACGGGCATGATGATTGGCCTTTTATTGAATATTTCGCATTTTGAATTACCCACTATAATGTTTGATTTCTTAGAAGCTTTAGCTAAAGCCAACAAATCCTTGGTTTTACTATTAATGGGAATATACCTCAGTTTTGAACTAAACAAAGCCCAACTAAAAGAAATAACAAAGGTGCTTTTGATTCGATATATTTTTGGATTGCTTTTTTGTTTTGCTATTTATTTTTATCTTGAGCCCTCACTTATGCGAAGTGTGTTAATGATTCTAGTTATATTGCCTTTAGGAATGACCATTCTTCCATTTTCTGATGAATTTGAATTCGATTCCAGGATTGCAGGCACCTTAATAAACCTTTCGTTGATACTAAGTTTTGCTCTTATTTGGGTATTAGTGCTGAGTCTTAATTTGATAAAATTCTAGACATGGTTTTTCAATTTGATTTAATTTCATAACTTGTGTACTTGTTTGTGTTTTTAAGTAAATTTCAATTGTGCCTTAATTCATTATAAAACTATTGAAAAAATGAAATATACAAAATTAAACCCCGCACAATTATGTTGTACTTTTTAATATGCATACTACTTTTAAATTTTATTAGAAAGGATTTAAAAACCCAAGAAACTCTCCCAACTTTAGATCCTACAATAAAAATATTTGCTTATTATGGGATACCCATTTTGTTTATTATTTCTAAAAATTTTGACGAAAAATTTGAGCCGATCATAAATTTTTTATGGATTGGCATTATTGGTTTTATTGTATACATTCTTTGGCTTTTAAAAGAAATTAACCTTGCTAACACCCTACTAAAAGCAACTTTTCCTTTTTTTGCAATAAGTAGTATCCATAATCTTTTATTGCTACTGAATTTAGAAATCTTTGAAGAATATAAATCGGTGTCAGATGTAGTTTTTCTTGGTGGCCTTTTTTGGATGATAGGATATGGAGTAAGTGCTCGTAATCAACAAAAAGCCCTTAATAAAGAAGAAGAGAAAAATAAAATTATTCTAAATGAAAACGACAAACTAGAAGTGCTAGTAAAGGAAAGAACTTCTGAAATACTAAAACAAAAAGAAGAACTGGAACAAACCTTAGAGGAATTAAAAACTACTCAAAATCAACTTATCCAATCTGAAAAACTTGCTTCCTTGGGAGAACTTACAGCAGGTATTGCGCATGAGATTCAGAATCCATTAAACTTTGTCAATAATTTTTCTGAGCTAAATGTGGAGCTTATCCATGAACTAAGAGAAATAAAAGATAAAAAACCAAAGACAATTGATAATGACGCTTCTAAATTAAAAATAGAAAATGATGAAGCATTAATAAACGAGTTATTGGAAGATATTACTCAAAACTTAGAAAAAATAAACCACCACGGAAAGCGTGCCAGTAGCATTGTAAAAGGCATGCTGCAACACTCCAGAACCAGTACGGGTCAATCTGAGCTTACCGATTTAAATGTTTTATGCGATGAATATCTTAGATTAAGCTATCATGGATTAAGAGCTAAGGACAAAAACTTCAATTCCGAATTTAGTACCAGTTTTGAGGAAAAGTTGCCTCAAATGGAAATAATACCCCAAGATTTTGGACGTGTTTTGCTGAACTTAATAAGTAATGCATTCTATGCCGTCCAACAAAAAGAAGAAGGTATAAAAGCTGGAAGTATTTCTTCTAAAGAGAATTATAAGCCGTTGGTAAACATTGCCACAATATTAGAAAAAAAATGGGTGAAAATAATCATAAAAGACAATGGAACAGGAATTCCTGAAGATGCCAGATCGAAAGTTTTTCAACCCTTTTTTACAACAAAACCTACTGGAAAAGGCACTGGATTGGGTTTAAGTTTGGCTTATGATATAGTAACAAAAGGTCATAATGGAAGCATAGAAGTAGAAAGTAACGAAAAAATTGGTACGCAGTTTATTATAAAATTACCATTACAAAATAAGATAGGGTAATGGTTAATTTTACAAAATTTAACTAATTAATTAAATCACTTTTAAATGAAAAAATTACTTTTATCTTGGTTAGTATTGGGTTGTTTTATAGCAAATGGACAATCGCTCAACACCGACTCTACTTTAGTACCAAAAATAAAAAAAGTAAAGTTTGGTCCCTTATTTAAAAGTGACGATACCCTAAATTTCACGGTTTTTGCAAACTTAAAACCACTTTTAAAAGATAGAGGAGAAGAAACTAAAAACCATTGGGGAATGGTTAAATATATCAATCATAAAAATGTAATGATGGAAATCCCAATGAAAGTGAAAGTGAGGGGTAATTTCAGACGAATGACTCAAAATTGCAGTTTCCCCCCTTTATTGTTAGATTTTAACAAAAAGAAAAAGGGTAACTCGATTTTTAAAAAACAAAATAAACTAAAATTAGTTACCCATTGCTTGAAAAGAGACTATATAATGGAAGAATATCTAGTTTATAAAATCTACAATTTAATTACAGAAAACAGTTTTAAAGCTCGAATTGCAAATGTGACCTATGAGGACTCGGCCGGCAAACAAGCATCCCAAACTCGATTAGCTTTTTTAATTGAAGATGACGAAGATTTAGCAAAACGGATTCACTCCAAACTGATAAAAGAAGCAAAATTACGTCAAAATCAAACCGATACATTGCAAATGGCCACGGTGAGTGTTTTTGAATATATGATTGGGAATACGGATTGGTCGGTGCCATTTAGACATAACATAAAATTGTATTTCAAAAAAGGAAAAATGGCTATCCCAGTTCCTTATGATTTTGACCATTCGGGAATAGTCAATGCCTTTTATGCAAAACCCGCCGAACAATTAGTGGAAATAACTTCGGTTAGAGAGCGTCTTTACCGAGGGTTTACCTATTCACCTGAAGTTTTTCAAACCGTATTTGAAAGATTTAAAGCAGTAAAGCCTGAAATCTATGCTCTTTATAAAGGTAATGCAGATTTAGAACCTAGTTACATAAAATCTACTTTGAAATATTTAGATGATTTTTATGAAAATATTGAAAGCCAAAAAACTGTAAAACGAGTGTTTATTGACCAAGGTCTAAAAAACATGGAAGCAGGCGGAGTACAAATAAAAGGCTATAATTGAGCTTTAAAGCTTGTTTAAAATATAATTTTCTTAATTTGATTGTCTTTTATGCCAAGTCTGAATCAAAAAATACCGCACAAATTTTGAACGAACTTATTATTTTATCAGTCCTAAAGCAATTTTGAAAGCACTAATAAATACAATAGTATTACCGATGGGAAGCCAATCATAAAAATAGTGTAGGATATCTTTAAAAGTTTAAACTTCCGGGTCAAAACATGCCCTTGAGCATACATATTGGTAAGCATTCTGTCCGAAAGTTTATCGTCGTCTTTAATTAATTCTCCCATTTCTTCTTTATACTCCTCTATTGTAAGGGTAGAATACTCAGCAAAAAAAAGAAGATCAATGTCTTTCTTTTTCTTTTTTACTATAATATTATTAGAAGGTTTTGTAGCTAATATGGCAAACATGATAGTAATTAAACAAACCAACACAAGTAGCAATGTGGGCCAAATCATGCTAGGATTGTCCTCATATTGATTTATCATAAACGACACCATTATCGAAATGATAATAGCATTTACCGAAATCATCAATCCTGCTTTATTGTCGGCAATAGTACTCAAATGAACTAAATTAGAAAGCGTGGTTCTAAACATCGTTTCTTTGGTTCGACCTCCTTCCATTTTCTTTTTTTTCTTCTTCTCTTTCTTTTCCTCCTTAATTACTGTTTCTATCTTTTGTACTGGGCTAAATTGGGCTGAATCTTCCATAATCAAAAAATTAAATTAATACTTTTCTTTGCTTCACTAACAAATTAGCATAATAAAATGCTGCTTACCAAATAATTTTAAACTAAATATACTTTTGAGAATTCTATTGCTTTTGCAAAGCATGGAACGAAATATCATTAAAATCAAAAGTCAATCACAAAAAAGTCAAAATTTCTTTTGCTAAACAAAGCATTGTATTAAAATTGCTTTATTCTATATTTTTGAATATCAATATAAATTTTCCTTTTGAATTATCAAACAAAATTTTTATTAAATTGCATTATCTATTTTTTTCTCGTCAATAGTATTTTAAACACAAAAAAGAAACATGAAAAAAATTAATCTCTCCTTTCTGTTTTCACTAATTTTAGTTGGTTCAATTGCTCAAAATATTCCTTCCCGTTATTTTGATAGCATAAAATGGCGAATGATTGGTCCACACAGAGGCGGAAGAACGGTTGGAGCAGTAGGTGTACCTCAGAAACCTACTATTTTTTATATAGGTGTAAACAATGGTGGTGTTTGGAAAACTACCGATTCTGGTCATACATGGAATCCAATTTTTGATGATCAACCTACTGGTTCTGTGGGTGATGTAGCCGTGGCACCATCAAATCCAAACGTAATTTATGTTGCTTCAGGTGAAGGGATTCAAAGGCCTGACTTATCGGTAGGAAATGGCATTTATAGATCTACGGATGAAGGCAAATCGTGGGTAAACACAGGTTTAAATGAAGCACAGCAGATAGGTGGCTTGTCCATAGACCCACGAAACGAAAACATTGTTTTTGCCGCTGTATTGGGGCATCCGTATGGCCCTAACACCGAAAGAGGTGTATTTAGAACAAAAAATGGCGGAAAAACTTGGGAGCGGGTATTGTATAAAGATGAAAACACAGGGGCCATTCAAGTAACAATTGACCCAAAAAATTCAAACATAGTGTATGCTGATCTTTGGGCGGCTAGACAAGGGCCTTGGGAAAATGGAGCATGGCAAGGACCAGAAAGTGGGTTGTATAAATCGATAGATGGAGGAAACACCTGGAATAAATTAACGAAAGGGCTACCCACATTTGAGCAGGGATTGGGCAGAATAGGCTTCGGAATTTCACCCAGTCTTCCGTCACGCATCTATGCTACAGTAGATGCTCCTGAAGAAGGCGGAATTTTCAGATCAGACGATGCAGGTGAATCCTGGACTAGAATAAGCCAAGACCAACGCCTTTGGGGTCGCGGAAGCGATTTTGCGGAAATAAAAGTACATCCCACCAATCCTGACATAGTGTTTAGTGCGGATGTGGATACTTGGAAATCAGAAGATGGAGGTAAAACTTGGGTAGCTTTTAGAGGTGCTCCTGGTGGCGACGACTACCATAGACTATGGATAAATCCCGACAACCCTGATATTATGTTATTTGCTGCTGATCAAGGTGCCATAGTGACTGTTAACGGTGGAAAAACATTTTCATCATGGTATAATCAACCCACCGCCCAATTTTATCATGTGAGTACTGATAACGACTTCCCCTATAATGTATATGGTGGCCAGCAAGAAAGTGGCTCCGTTGGCATCACTTCTCGTGGCAATGATGGAATGATTACCTTTAGAGACTGGCATCCAGTAGGTGTTGAAGAATATGGTTATGTGGCTGCCGACCCACTTGATCCAAATATTATTTATGGCGGAAAAATAACCAGATATGACAAAAGAACGGGCCAAACTCAGAACATCGCACCCGAGGCTGTGCGTTCGGGTAAGTATAGGTTTATTCGTACTGCTCCAGTTTTATTTTCTCCAGTTGATAAAAAAACACTGTATTTTGCTGGCAATGTCGTGTTTAAAACACAAAATGGGGGTAATTCTTGGGATATAATCAGTCCTGATTTATCTAGAGAAACCTATGATGAAATTCCAAAAAGTGTGGGAGTTTATGCCACGGAATCTATGAAAAAAATGCCAAGAAGAGGCGTAATTTATGCACTTGCTCCCTCTCGAAAAGACATAAATACCCTTTGGGCTGGTACCGACGATGGCCTGATGCATATTACAAAAAACGGAGGAAAAACTTGGCAAAAAGTATATGATTTTGGAGCTTGGGCAAAAGTTTCTCAGATAGATGCGGGTCAATTTGATGCAAATGTGGCTTATGTTGCCGTAAATCAAATTAGGCTGGATGATTTAAAGCCTCATATTTTTAGAACCAAAGATGGAGGTAAATCTTGGCAAGAAATAGTAAAAGGCCTTCCAAAAGAACCTATCAATACAGTTAGAGAAGACCCAAATAAAAAAGGACTGCTGTTTGCAGGTTCAGAAAATGCCGTATATGTATCGTTTGATGATGGCGAAAATTGGCAGACTTTACGATTGAATATGCCGGCCACATCAATTCGGGATTTGGTAATTAAAGACGATGATATAGTGGTGGGAACACATGGCCGAAGTTTTTGGATTTTAGATGATATTACTCCCCTAAGACAAATATCAAGCGACTTAATTAAAAAAGAAACTATTTTGTACAAACCACAAAATACCTACAGGGTACGTTGGAGCACCTATACCGACACTCCTATAACCCAAGAAGAACCTCAAGGGCAAAACCCTCCAGACGGTGCAATTATTAATTTTTATCTAAACGAAAAAGCTCAAGGACCAGTTTTACTCGAATTTTTGGATGCTTCTGGAAAATCAGTAAGAAGGTTTTCGAGCGAAGATAAATCGTATGAAATTCCCGATTTAAACATTCCTTTGTATTGGCTACGCCCTCAACAGATTTTATCTTCGGAGGCCGGCTCGCACCGTTTTATGTGGGATTTACATTATGCTCCCTTAAATCTTCCACCCTCCTACCCTATTTCGGCTGTGTATAAAAACACCGCTCCAGATGCCACCTCCCCATGGGTAATGCCAGGGAATTTTACTGCTAAATTAACTGTGAATGGAAAAGTTTATAGTCAAACTTTCACCGTAAAAATGGATCCAAGAGTAAAAACTTCAATAGTAGATTTAAATAACCAGCACGATGTGTCCTTGGCTTGTTATAAAGGAAGATTGAAAATTCAAGCAGAACTTGAAAAAATGAAGAATATGCGAAAAAGGGTAAGAATGACCGAGGAGGCTTTAAAAAACTTTGAAGCAAAAGAAAATGACCTCAAAAAAACGCAAGCAGGATTAGCCACTGTGCATAATATTTTGCAAGATGCTGATGCAAAGCCCACTTTGCAGGTATTAAATGCTGCTAAAGAATTATTGAAACAAATAAGTACGTTAGAGTTTCACCCTTTTTCATCCGTAAAATAGAAAATCTTTAGTTAGTATAGTTGCAATTTTTTTTATAATTTTATTCACCATAAAAACGGAAATGAATATTATTTCAAATGTATCACCGTTTTTGGGCTTCTTTTTTTGTACCCCTAAATACGATAAAATTTAAAAAGATTCTCCATTACAAAATAGATTTATTTCCTTTAAAACCTTTAATACTCCAATGATAGCTTTAGCTAAAAATAACAATGCTCGTATGAAAAAAACTCCAATGAATATCGCAGTCATATCGCAAGACATGGGGCGGGTTTTATTGAATTTGATTAACAATGCTTTCTGGGCGGTTAAAAATGTTGAAAAACCTTTGGTAGTGATAAAAACAGAGCAATCTGACAAACAAATCATCATCAAAGTAATCGACAACGGCATTGGTATGACCGACGATGTAAAAGCCAAAATCTTTCAACCATTTTTTACCACCTAGCCCACAGGGCAAGGCACGGGCTTGGGGCTTTCACTGGCCTATGATATTGTGACGAAGGGGCATGGGGGGACGATTGAAGTGGAAAGCAAAGAAGGAGAGGGTTCGGAGTTTATTATTAAATTGATCCATAAATAGATTTTAAGCTTTATATAGACTACTTATTGAATTACTTATTACTTTTATTAAACAAAAAATAATTATCACTTATGGCAATCTCTCCTCAAACTTCAGGTATTCATCATTTGGCATTGAGAACATCGGATATGAGCCGTGCTAAAGGTTTTTATCTAGATACGTTGGGCTTTACATTGGCTTTAGAAACGACCGATTTGTTTATTTTTATTGCTGGAGCAACATTTATTGGTATTCGACAAGCAGTGGTCAATGCTACTGATGAAAAATTCAATCCATTTAGTATCGGACTCGACCATCTCGCTTTGGGATGCACCGACGAAGCCGAGCTACAACGTGTTGCTGATGCTTTGTCAATGGCAAAAATTGAAAATACAGGTGTAAAAATGGATGAAACATTAGGGAAAAAATATGTTTCGTTCAAAGACCCTGATAGAATAAATTGGGAGTTTTATATGGTTTAAATATACCAAATGCAACCATCTGAAGCATCCAAAGTTCATGCAATTGAAGACCTCAATAAAACAGCATGGAATGAACGTGTGAGTAACTCATCTCAGTCGCATGAGTTGAGCGAAAAGGCTTTGTCTTTATCGAAAGAAATTGATTATAAAAAAGGTAAAGGCGAAGCCTTACGCACTTTAGCGTTTTGTTACATTCGAGTGGCAAAATTGACAGAGGCAATACCGCTGCTTGAAGATGCATTTCAGATTTTTCAAGACTTGGAAAATTGGCATGGGCAATCGGATGTGTATGAATATTATGGAATCATAAATAGAAGTTTGGGAAACTATGCATCCTCACTTCAATACCTTTTCAAAGGAGAAGAATTACGTGCTAAAATCAACTATGAAAATGGACTCTCATTAAGTTATTATCATATAGGCATCACATATAAGTATTTAGGTGATTTTGAACACGCCTTAGAATACTTACTCAAAAGCCTTGATTTGGGTATGAAACTAAACTATTGGATTTCGATTTCATATTCGTTAAATAATATTGGTGTTATATATGCCGATATGGGCGACTTCCAAAATGCCTTTAAGTATTATAACCAGAGTTTGGAAATGCGTCACGAATCAGGCGACCAATGGGGCGAGGCTGGTTGCTTAGATAATATCGGATTGCTTCATCTCAAACTAAATGAAACAACGCAGGCCGAACAATTTTGTTTGAAAAGTTTATTGATTTCTGAATCGAATGGGGATAAAAAAGGAAAAGCGAACTCTTTGCATCATTTGGGGATGATATTTGCTAAAAAAAATGATTTTGAAAAAGCCATTGAATACTTTAACCAAAGCCTCAAAATTAGAACCAATATTGGAGATAAAAAAGGCCAGGCCGAACTTCTAATTCTACTCAGCGATTTACAACTAAAGAATAATTCTGGTTCAAATGAAGCAATCGAAAATCAGCTCAAAATGGCCTTAGAAATAAGTACCGAGTTAAATGCAAAAGATTTACTTTCAAATATTTATTATCAATTCTATCTTTTTTACAAATACATAGGTAGGCAAAGTGATGCTTTGGCATATTTAGAGATTCATACTGCTTTTGAAAAAGAGTTATTCAATAAAACTATTAGTCAAAAAATTGCTAATCTTCAAATTGGATTTCAGGTAGAACAGTCGAAAAAAGAAGCTGAACTTTACCGCTTAAAAAATGTGGAGTTAGTAAATCTTAATAATGAAATACAAAGCCAAAAAGATATTTTAGAACAACAAAGTAAACATTTAGAAGAAACCCTCTCGAATCTCAAATCTACCCAAACCCAACTCATCCAATCCGAAAAACTCGCTAGCCTCGGCGAACTCACCGCAGGTATTGCCCACGAAATTCAAAATCCCTTAAATTTTGTCAATAACTTCTCAGAAGTGAGTGCTGAGCTGGTTCAGGAAATAAAAGAGGAGAGACAAAAGCCAAAAGAAAATCAAGATGAATCATTGATAGATGAAATTTTTAATGACATTTCTCAAAACCTGGAGAAAATAACGCTACACGGAAAACGAGCCAGTAGCATTGTGAAAGGAATGTTGGAACATTCAAGAACTAGTACAGGTGTGAAAGAATTGACCGATATTAATCAATTGGCCGATGAATATTTACGACTCTCCTATCATGGAATCAGAGCGAAGGACAATAACTTTAATAGTGATTATCAAACAGATTTCGATGAAAACCTGCCTAAAATCGAAGTTATTTCGCAAGACATTGGTAGAGTTTTGCTGAACTTAATCAACAACGCCTTTTGGGCTGTGGCTTCGGCTGGGACGCCAGCCGCAGCGCTCAGCCACCGAGAAAATTATAAACCTTTGGTGGTAGTAAAAACAGAGCAGACAGAAAATCAAATCATCATTAAAGTTTCTGACAACGGCGTTGGAATGTCTGAAGCCACAAAAGGCAAAATCTTCCAACCCTTTTTCACCACCAAACCAACAGGCCAAGGCACAGGTTTGGGGCTTAGTCTGGCGTATGATATTGTGACCAAAGGGCATGGTGGCACATTGGAGGTCGAAACCCCGCCTGCCGGTCGGGCAGGGAAGGAAGGCGAAGGAACAACATTTATTGTGAAATTATCAACTTTATGATGCCGAAAAATTAAAATATATTTAATTTATGATGCCGAAAAATGAATTTTGATTATTTTGTTATAAAAAAAATCAAAATGCAATAAAATAGAAACATTGATGAAATTCTGTTCAATTGGAAAAATAACAATTCCAGAAAACCTCTTTTACTGAGAGGAGCAAGACAAGTTGGGAAATCTACTTCGGCAGGAACTTTCGGAAAGCAATTTGAGTATTTTTTGGAAGTTAATTATGAAACTGAAAAAGAAATTCATGTCTTTTTTGAAGGAAATATCAACGTTGGAGTTATTTGCGAGAAACTGTCTGTTTACTACAATACGCCCATCAAAGCTGGTAAAACACTATTGTTCTTTGACGAAATCCAGCAATGTATTCCTGCCATTAGTGCCATCCGTTATTTTTACGAGCAGTACGCCGAGCTACATCTCATTGCGGCGGGGTCGTTGTTGGAGTTTGCCTTAGCCGAATTGCCATCTTTCGGGGTAGGTCGTATCAGGTCGGTGTTTATGTATCCACTTTCCATTTATGAGTTTTTAGTGGCAAAATCCGAAACAAAATTACTTGACCTCATTAAACTCGGCAAGCCATTAGATGCCCCTTTTCATAAAAACTGACTGACTATTTACGAATTTTCCTCATCATTGGCGGTATGCCAGAAGTAGTTGCCAAGTATCTTGATGGCGAATCCCTGTTGGAAATCCAAACCGTACTCGACGAATTGCAAGGCTCTATTGTAGCCGATTTTACGAAATACAAAAAAAATGTACCTTCCAATCGCCTCAATGAAGTATTTGAAGCGGTAGTAGCCCAATCGGGCGGAAAATTTAACCTCAACAAAGCATCAGCCAACGCCAATCATGGTCAAATAAAGGAAGCGTTGGCCTTGTTAGAAAAGGCGGGTTTGATCTATGCCGTTACTCATTCGGCAGAAAATGGCTTGCCTTTGGGCGCTGAAACCAATGATAAAAAGAAAAAATACCTGCTCTTAGACACGGGCATATTTCAACGGATTCTCGGCTTGAATATCGGACAGTTTTTGGCAGCAAACGACTAGGATTTTATCAATAAAGGCACGATTGCGGAAACCTTTGTAGGCATAGAAATCATCAAAAATAGCAATCATTTACGCAAGAGCGGCTGTATTATTGGCACCGAGAAATGCCATCGAGCAATGCCGAAGTTGATTATTTGATTCAAAAAGATGGGCGGATTTTGCCTGTGGAAGTAAAAGCTTCTCAAAAAGGAAGTATGCAAAGTTTGTTGCTATTTATGAAAGAAAAAAACACCAAAGGCTTGCGGGTTTCTCTCGAAAACTACGGTACTTTTCAAGACATTAGCATCGTGCCTCTTTATGCAATAGGGTATTTTTTGAAAGAATCGGGCTAAGACCAATTCAACAACAAAACACAGAAAATTTATTATCTTTCATTTTCAAAACCCTTTTTTCATGAAAACCCTAATCCTTACCTTCTTTCTCGCCCTCACTTGTAGCATTGGCTTTGCCCAAGTTTTCCGTATTGACTCGCTGCCCGAACAAGGCATTTTGCTCGACAAAGGCTGGAAATTCCACGCGGGTGATAACCCCGATTGGGCAAAGGCGGACTTTGATGACTCGAAGTGGGAAAGTATTGACCCGACGAAAGATATTATGGATTTGCCGCAGGTGCGGAAAGCGGAAAGGGGTTATTTAAGATTCCATTTTCAGATAGATTCGGCATTGATTGGGCGGGCCTTATCGCTCAAAATAAGTCAAACCATTGCTTCTGAAATTTATTTAAATGGTCGTTTAATCCATCAATTTGGTCAAGTTAATTCGGAAAGCGACAAAGAGCAAATTTATTATCTTATCAATCATCCCGTTAGCATTGTTTTTAAAAAATCGGGAAATCAAGTACTCACGATTCGATTTTCATTTACCAAATCGAATAAATTGCTCAAATATAAACCGACTAAATATACCACATTTAAAGCCGTTTTAGTCGAAACCGACAAAGAAGTCAACACATATGTGAGTAAAAATATTTTCGATGTTCAGTTAAGTTATTATAAACTGGGTATAGTACTATTTTTATTTCTGCTTCACTTCTTATTGTATTTGACGTATCCGCAACAAAAAGCAAATCTGTTTATCAGCCTGTATGCATTTTGCTGGTGCTTTTTTTATTATGCGGATACTAAAGTTACTACGTTGCCAATTAATGGGGAACAATTATATTTTTTCAATCATTTAATTAAAGTAATATCTATATTGCTCCCTTTGTTTTCATTATTAGCTTTATACAGCTATTTTAAAGAAGCAAAGCATTTTTTGTTTTGGATTCTGATTTTTCTCATCGCCATTGCTTATCCTATTGGTGTCTATTTCGTCAATCTTAGTATTTTTTACAATTCTTTTTGGATACCTGGTATTCTTGCCTTTGAGTTTTTTAGAGTAGCTTTTAAAAATTTCAATCAGAATAGATTAGGTGCTAAATTTCTCATCGCAGGATTGGTATTTTACATCATTTTTATGGGACTTTTTTTTATGTCAGTTTTTGGTTTAATCCATATTTCTACGTTGAGTGGCCAAATTTATGTAAATATTGCGCTATTAAGTATGCCCATTTGCTATTCACTGCTATTGGCTGTTGATACGGGCCAAATTAACCGCCTGTTACAACAAAAACTCACCGAAGTGGAAACGCTCTCCACCGAAAAACAACAGATTCTTTCCACTCAAAACGAAACTCTCGAACGGCAGGTAACTGAACGCACCGCCGAGCTTAACCAATCCCTCGCTGATCTCCGTGCCACCCAAGCCCAACTTATCCAATCCGAAAAGATGGCCTCTCTTGGAGAACTCACCGCAGGCATCGCCCACGAAATTCAGAACCCGTTAAACTTCGTCAATAATTTTAGTGAAGTAAATACTGAATTGATTGATGAGTTGGAACAGGAAATTAATAAAGGAAATCTTGAAGAAGTGAAGTTGCTAGCGAAAGACATTAAAGAAAATGAACAAAAAATAGACCATCAC
>JANOMP010000318.1:0-10465 GCA_031420365.1 Cytophagaceae bacterium | reverse complement strand
GATTAATGGAACAATGTTTATTTGTTTTCTAAAAGATTTCACAAATAAATATTTCTCCACTCTAAATCCTGTAATGCCATAAATTTAAATAATTTTATTTTGAAAATTTTACGTTAAAAAACGATTTAAAAGACATAAATCATAAATAATTTCACTTAGAAGTATAAAGATTAAAATATTTAAACCTCTTGTAACCTTTCCAAAACTTCGAGTCACTTTAGATTTTAAAAAAATAATTCGAAATTTTTTAAACGAAAAAGCTCTAATATCTGTAAATTAATGAAATATATTTAGAAGATAATTAATTTAAAAACAATAAAAATGACTTGTGTTTATTTGCTCAAAATCTCGGAAAAACCCATCCTCAATGAGATAATATGTATTTATTAGAAATATTTACTAAAAAAATTTGAATTGAAATTTTTGAATCAATTTATGACCAAAATAAATAAAATCATGAAAAAAGTACTGAAATATTCGTCATCTATTTTGTTATTAATATCTTTTTTATCCTGCAATCAGTTTGATAATTTAGTCAAGCCTTCTAGTGACTCCAATGAAAAAATTGCAAAAATAATAACGGAAAGTTATCCAGAAGCTACGGAATTAGATGTAAGCATTTTAGAAAAAAATACACTTTGGAAGGCAGATTTCAAGATAAATAATGATAAATATAGTTCGATTTTAAACGAAAATAGCTATTTCTTAGAAACTTTAAAAAATTTAAAAGGACTTGAAATTTTGCCTGAAAGAGCACAGAATTATGTTTTAAACAAATATGAAAATTATAATGTAAAGAATACTTTTGCAAATATAAACGGAAAGACATTGTTAGGCTATAAAATTATTCTTTCCCAAAACTCTCAAAATCAAATACTTATGTTTGATAATGAAGGATATAATCTGATTGAACTTACAAATTTCCTTACCGCCACAAGCACAAATTTGTCAGGAACAAATACATCGACAATCGCGTATTCTTATACCACAGACCCAATTAATTTAATTGTTGTTGATTTTAATAGCCTTCCTAAAAACATACAAGATTATTTTAAAGATGGCTCACAAGGCGAAGTGATTTCGGCGGCTATTTATGTAAATTCTAAAGATAAAGGATATGTTGTGGTAACCAAGAAATCAGATAAAAAAATTCAACATTTATTTGATAAAAACGGTGTATTTATCACTAATAACGAGACAAGCGGTGGAATTAATATTGTGCCTATCCCAACAAAAGATACCCCCAATAATGACATTGTTGGAGAAAACATTACCAAAGAAAACATCCCTTCTAAAATCAAGGAATACCTTAATAAATACTTTTCAGGGTGGTCATTTCTTAAAGGGTATTTAAAAAGAATTAAAGGCGGAGATGTACTTAATTATGACATCGTAATTTCTTTAGGAAAAGATCAAACTTATATCCTTTCTTTTGACAAAAATCAGGATATTATTAAGAAAGAGTTGGTAAATAATGGTTCATCAACATTGGTAAAAACAAATATTATTACAGAAAATATGATACTGCAAAATATACCATCTAAAATTAAGGATGCGGTAACGGTTCAATTTGGCCAGTGGACCTACATTAAAGGCTTGATTCAAAAAACTAAAGACGGTCTGATAATAAGTTACGATTTAGTTATAGAATTGGTAAGTGATAAAAAAACATATTATTTAACTTATGACGCCAATTTTAAACTTATCAAAAAGGAGCTGTTTGGACAAACTAATAGCCCAGCCACCAATAAAGTCATATCTACAGAACTACTTACAATAAGTAATTTACCCTCCAAGATTAAAGATTTACTGAACAAAAAGCATTCAAGTTGGAATCTCGAGAAAGCCTTGTTGGGAAAAGATGAAAAAGGAAATATAATAGATTACATTGTTGCTATAACAGTAGATGGGAAACTTATTTACTATACTTTTGACAAAAACATGGATTTAATCCTAAGCAATAATTCAGGAGGAACACCAGAGGCAAATACCTCTTTTTCCATATTAGAATCTAATTTACCAGCTAATATACGAGCAACTTTAGATACTAAATTTGCAGGATGGGTATTTGGAAGTGCCTTTGGATTATATGATTCAAAGAAGCAAATTGTAAGTTATAAAGTAATAATTGGAGTAGGAACCATAAAATATTCAGTTCTATTTGATAAAGACTTCAAGTTTCTAAGCTTTTCAAAATTGAGCTAGAAAACTGCGTTTAATTAATTGAATCTTTTATGATATTTTTGTTAAATTTATCGATAGGCTTTTAAAAAAGCTGGCTAGATAAAGCTGGGATTTACGATATTGGCGTTTGGTATTAAGTACCGCGGCAAAAGAAAGTTGCCACCGGATGAAAATAATCTCTTTGGAAAGCCTTCCTAAAAATTGTACAAGAATTTTGTCAAATTTTTTGCATCATTAAATAGGGTCTCCTTGAAGTTTTTAAATTTTTAGTAATTCTCGAAATTTTCCATATTTCAGGCTCAAATATTTTTTATATTTTCTACTCGAGGATTTCAATTTCTAGGAATAATCCTATTTTTTTGATTTTTATTATGTTTTTATTATGTTTTTATTATGTTTTTAGTTTGGACTGGGCAGTCTTTTTCCATGGGCGATATTTTTCTCTCATTTAAGCGGCTATTGGGGCGGCAAGGAGCTTTTGTTTTTCGGTTTGGAGTTTTTTATCTCTCTGCCCGGCTATTTTTACAACGTTGCTCGTTATGATGCCGAAGTATAGCCATACCAGCTCATTGCCTTTGCTTTTCGCTTTTATTTTGTTTAATCCATAGTGGTTTTTTTCATTTCCAAAGCTTCCTTCAAGTGTTGTACTTCTTATGATTCCTAGTTGTCTTCACTGGTGGGGTCATCGGCTGGTTTGGGGCCCTTTCTTGCAAAATTTGTGATTATTTTCTGATCTACTAATTTGCATCGGCAAATACTTTTTGATACCCATCAAGTGGGAAAAAATAAAATAACAGAAGCTTCTGAAAAACTAAGAGCAATAAATCCGGAGATTAATTTAGAATTATTTCCTGATCGTTTAAATTCCAAAAATTGCTTAACGATATTTAAAAAATATGATTTGGTGGTAGATTGCTCCGATAATTTCCCTACTCGCTATTTAGTAAATGATGCATGTGAAATTTTAAATTTGCCTTTTGTTTATGCCGCTATTCATCAGTTTGAAGGCCAAGTTGCAGTATTTAATTATAGAGATTCTACCACATATCGCGACTTATTTCCCAGTCCACCTCCACCCGAAATGGCTCCAAACTGTACTGAAAGTGGGATTCTAGGCTCAGTTGCTGGCATAGTTGGCAGTTTACAAGCCAACGAAGCACTAAAATTAATAACGGGCTTAGGCACTCCTATGGTGAATCAAGTCCTTTTAATAGAAGTATTTGAAATGCAGTTTAGAAAATTAAAAATTACTCCCACTAAAGTTCGGAAAAAAATTATCGAACTTATTAATTATGAGGCTATTGCTTAACCAAAGACATTTCGTAAGTAATATTCGTACTTTGAATCAATAAATTCAAATTTTTTGAATCTCTATTTGTAATTACTAACGAGATTGACTAAAGAGTTTTTCTTTTTCAGAGTAAGCTTGCAATGGGTCTAATTGCATAACAATTACAGAGTTTCTATTTTCATTTGTACTTAATATAAATGAAGACTCTTTAATGGTTAATTCATCAACCCTAAACTTAACTAAGCATAAGTTGTTGGATTTTTTAAAAGAACATGATTCTACAATATAGGTGAACTTTTCAGGTAGCAATTTTTCAAAATTGGAGTTTGAGTACACAATTTTAGTACTTTTCATAACCCAAGAACCTTGAATTTTCCCTATTTCATTTTCATTTTTACGTGTTACTTTAATATCATCGCATGATGAATTAAAAATTATGAAAAATACGAATGCAAAAAAGTAATATTTCATAATGTTTTTTATATTATAAAGGGGCGAAGGTAGAACTTTACCCTTTTATTTAGGTGAAAAAATTTAATCTCCGAAAGAGAAAGAATAATTATTATAAGTTCCACAAAAAATAAGCCTTCTTTTGTAAGCTTCAGGTTTAACATTTGTATGTGTGGTATAACCTGAGTAAAGTGAAATGCCTGAATCAAAATACCATGCTCCAAGCCATCCATATTTATTATGAAATTGAACATCTAAACCATTGTTTGAATTGCCATTGTCATACCAATATGCAGTTGCCGAAGTTTTTCCTCCCGAACTTGTATATTCATCGCAATTATATGATTGAACTCCTTTTATTCTTGCATTTTTATTTTTTACCATATTTATAGTAATGGAATTGTATTTTTCTCTTGAATTTACTTCTCCTAAAAAAATATGCATAGAAGATTTTACTTCCTGGCTTGTTTTATTTATATTATTATCCTCAAACCCCTCAATCGGCAACAATTTTTCCGAGCTTAATTTAATATTTAAAGAATTGGTTAATAAATATTCTTTTAGGTTATCCTTACTTTCACTTGCAAAAGTTACTAAAGCGTAATCTTTTTTAGATTTGTCATAAATTTTTCTAGTTTCATGAAATAGATTTATTCCCTCATTCTTTAATTGTAAGATTTCCTCTTCCGCTGACTTGTTTAGAAGAATTTCGTTTTCTGCGAATTCTTTTTTAGTTAATTCATTTGCAACTATATTCTCATTTTCTTTACATGATAAAAATAGTACCATTAGAACGATAATTGAAAAATAATTAAATACAATAGCCCCTAGTTTCCGCCAGGATCTTGAGGGGATTTTGTTTTACAAAGATAGAATACTGTTGAAATAGCATGGAGTCCAAAAATAAACTATTTTCAGTCTATTTTTGGACTATTTTTTTCTAAGTTCTAGTAAAGTAGAGCGACCTATCCCCAAATAAGATGCCAAATGCTCTATTTTTAATCTAGATTCAAGTTTTGGATATTGCATTTTAAACCTCATATAACGTTCCTCGGGTTTAAGCTGCATGGAACGATGACGTTGATCATAAATACACAAGTATTGCTCTAAGAGTCGGGCATAAATTTGAGCAAAATTGCTTGAGAAATTTATCAAATTATATATATCTTTTTGTTTTAGGCTACACACCTTGGTGTCTTCAAGAGCTTCAATACATTCAAAAGAAGGTTTTTGATGCACATAGCTTAAGACAGAATATATAAAGCCTCCTTCAGGCACAAACCAAGTGCTGTGCTCTTGATACGTTTCGTCTTCATAAAACCCCTAACTAAACCCTCTAAAACAAAAAATACGCAATCAGACACCTCTTCTTTGAGAAGTAATAGTTGTTTAGGTTTAAAATTATGAAAGCTTAGGATTTTTGAAATCTCTTCTTTTTCTTGGATAGAAATTGGATGAATTTCGATTAGTTTTTCAATAAAATTGTCGGTTTTGTACATGTAAATTGTAGATTTTGGCACAATATATGCAGGGGGGGGATAAAAATCAAATATTTTATAAATTATTTATCATGTGGGTTTAAATATGTAAATATTCGAATTATAAATACATGTTTCTACTTGCAAAATGATTTAGCCTGAAAGAAGCATAATTTAAAGTTTTAAAACGATCCTATTTCAATACTATTTTCCATAGCTAGTTTATTTTAATGTTTATTCAAACCCTATTTTTAATGGTGGTATTTTTTTTAACTAAATCTGTTTTCCATTCCTAGAAACATTCTACATTTGCAAAAAACAAATTGCAATGCCCTTAAGCAAAAATGAACTCCAGAAATATAGCCGACAAATCATTCTTCCTGGATTTGGTACCGAAGCACAGGAAAAATTAAAAAATGCAAAAGTTTTAGTAATAGGTTGTGGAGGATTAGGAAGCCCAGTCTTGTTATATTTAGGTGCCACTGGTGTGGGCCAAATAGGGATTGTGGAGTTTGACACCATTAATATTACTAATTTACATCGGCAAATACTTTTTGACACTCATCAAGTGGGCAAAAACAAAATAACAGAAGCTTCTGAAAAACTAAGAGCCATAAATCCGGAGATTAAATTAGAATTATTTCCTGATTGTTTAAATTCCCAAAATTGCTTACCGATATTTAAAAAATATGATTTGGTTGTAGATTGTTCAGACAATTTCCCAACCCGCTATTTGGTAAATGACGCTTGTGAAATATTAGATTTACCTTTTGTGTACGGAGCCATCCATCAATTTGAAGGTCAGGTGGCGGTATTTAATTTCAAAAAATCAGCCAGCTACCGCGACTTATTTCCGAGTCCACCCCCGCCAGAAATGGCTCCAAATTGTGCAGAAAGTGGGATTCTAGGCTCAGTTGCTGGCATAATTGGAAGTTTACAAGCCAACGAGGCACTAAAATTAATAACGGGCTTAGGCACTCCTATGGTGAATCAAGTCCTTTTAATAGAAGTATTGGAAATGCAGTTTAGAAAATTAAAAATTACCCCCACTAAAGATCGAAAAAAAATAATCGAACTTATAGATTATGAAGCTTTTTGTAGTTTCGAAAGCCCTACTGATTTTTCTATTTCGAAAGAAGAATATAATAAATGGATGTTAGAAAATAAAGCATTTAAATTGATAGATGTTAGATCAGAAATTGAACATGAAATTTATAATATTGGAGGAGAAAATATTACTTTAGAAGAAATAGAAAATGAACCCGAACTCCTAAATGACAAAGAAACTTTACTATTTTATTGTGCAACAGGAAAAAGAAGTCGAAAAATTGTATCTATTTTAAGAGCAAAGTATGGATTTGAAAATTCTTTTTCATTAAATGCTAATCTAAACGATATCTAAAAGCTTTTACTCAAAAATGACTGTAAAATTATTACAGCACTAATTTTATCAACATTCCCTTTAATTCTTCTATCTTTTTTTTTCATTCCTGATTCTATCATTACTCTAGATGCCATTTTGGAAGTAAATCGCTCGTCTTCGTACATAACAGGAATTGTTGGAAAATTTAGTTCTAAAATCTTACAAAATAACTTGACAGCACCTGTACTATCGGTATCTTTCGAATTTAAATCTACTGGCAAACCTAATACAAAACATTCCACATCTTCCAATAACACATAATTCTTTAAATAATCTAAAAGCACCTTTGTCTCCACTGTTTCTAAGGCAGTAGCTATTATTTTTAATGGGTCTGTTACGGCCAATCCTGTTCGCTTCAAGCCGTAATCTATGGCTAATATCCTTGGCATATTTTCAATAAAATCTTTAAAAAATTATATCTCAAAGATAGTGAACCCACAGGTTTAAAAATTATTAATTTTCAATTTGAGAAATATTTAGCGTATTTTTGCTAAATTTAATAAAAGAAGTTTTGCAATTTAAAACGTTTGAATTTACTGAGTCCCTAATGGAAGGCCTTTCAGCAATGGGTTTTGATAAACCAACCCCAATACAAGAAAAAGCCATTCCAATTATTCTAAAAAATAAAGATTTGATAGCTTGTGCTCAAACTGGCACCGGTAAAACAGCCGCTTTTGTATTGCCTGTTCTTCATAAAATTGCGACAACGGCCAACAATCAGTTAAACACACTTATTCTGGCACCTACTCGTGAACTCGCAATGCAAATAGATCAACAAATAGAAGGGTTCTCCTATTTTTTGGGAATAAGCTCAATTCCTGTTTATGGAGGAGGAGATGGAGAGGCCTTTGTAAATCAAAAACGAGCATTAGAACAAGGTGCAGAAATAGTGATAGCCACTCCTGGCAGATTAATTGCCTTATTGAATTCTGGGAAAATAAATTTTAAAAATTTAAAACATCTCATTTTAGACGAAGCAGACAGAATGTTAGATATGGGTTTTTATGATGATATATTGAGAATAATCAGTCATTTACCTAAAGAACGCCAAACTATTTTGTTTTCGGCTACCATGCCTCCCAACATAAGAAAACTTGCAAATAAAATAATGCTGGACCCAGAAAGTGTAAGCATTGCAATATCAAAACCTGCAGATGGAATAAAACAAAAAGCAATATTTGTAAATGAAATTCAAAAAGCTAACATATTAATTGAAATTTTAAAAACTGAAACTTTCGAAAGCATTATTATATTTGTTGGCACAAAAGAAGGAGCAAAAAAATTAGAACGAAAGCTCATTGATGCTAAATTAGACGCTAAAGCATTTCATTCAGACTTAACGCAAATAGAAAGAGGAAATATTATTAATAGTTTCAAAAATCGAAAAATTAGGGCTTTAGTCGGTACTGATATTTTGTCCAGAGGAATAGACATCGACGGAATAGATTTAGTAGTTAATTATGATATTCCTGCAAATCCAGATGATTATATACACCGAATAGGAAGAACAGCCCGAGGAGATAAATTTGGCACTTCCGTGGCATTAATTAATGAAACAGATAGAAGAAAATTCAAACGTATTGAAGCACTAGCTTCTGATCAAATTGAAATTGAAAATAAGACAGGTATAGAGCTAATTGAAAATAAATTGGAAAGGGTTTATACAAAAAATAAATTTTCAAAAAAAACCGTTTCATAAAAAGCTATCACCCAACACAAACAATACTTAAGTCGTTCATATAGGTGTTTGCTACGTACTGAATATCATCAGCAGAAACATCCATAATATTGGGCAGAAGTTCATTATAAAAATTAGGATTTAGATTCTCATAATAAACAGATTTATGCTTATCAATAATATCAAATACGGTATTTGTACTCCCTAAAATAGAACCAGTCATATAACTTTTTACTAAAGAAAGCTCCCCTTCTTCCACTTTCTGAGTCTTTAGAATTTCTATCTCTTTGAAAATTTCATCTAAGGTGTTTTGAGCAAATTCCTTTTTCACATCAGAACCAATCATAAAATAGCCATCAGTAGCTAAAGGAACTAAAGAAGAAGAAATACCATAAGTATACCCTTTTTCTTCTCTAATATTTTTCATTAAACGGCTTCCGAAGTATCCTCCAAAAAGTGTATTGAAAACTATAAACTTATAGAAATCAGGATGCTTACGATTTATTAGCCTTTTTCCCATTCGAATCGAAGTTTGCAAGCTTTCAAGCTTGGAAAGCGAAACGTTGAAAGTTGGCAAAATTTCTGACAAAATTATCCCTCGTTGAGACTTTTGTAAATTTTTATATTGACTTAAATAGCTATCAAGTATTGCCAACTCCTTATCTGAAACCTTTCCGCTAAGAAATATTTGAAATTCTGAATGGACAATTCTTTTCGTATAGAAATTAACAATATCACTATTATCGATAATATCTATCTCATTTGAGTTTAAAGTTTTACCAAAAAAATGCTGCTCCCCGTATAGATTTTTTTTAAAAATGGAACTTGCTTGAAAAGAAGCCTTTTCATTATTTACCAAAAACGACTGATTGCTTATATTTTTCTGAATATCCAATTCTTCTTTTGGAAAAATAGAATTATAAATCAATTCCACTAAATCAGGCAAATAATTTTCGAAATATCGATTTAATCCATGCAAAACCACTTGAAGACGTTCTATATTCTGATTTATTTCCAAAAAACCACCATACTTATCAAAACTCTCTACTAATTCTGCTGAAGTCTTTGAAGTTGTGCCACCCAAAAGCATTTTTGAAGTAAAATAGGATTCTCCATATTTTTGACCAAAATAAGATCCAGCACTAAAAACAATTTCTAATCTAAATACTTCAAGGCTGTCATTTGATATATAATAAACAGTTTGGCCATTTTGTAAATCAAAGTATTTTAAGTGGGGAAGTGATACTTCAATTAAAGAATTGAATTCGGGAGCAACTTTTCTGTCAATCATATTGTAAATATAAACCAAAAAAAAAGCCTTATCACAAAGATAAGGCCCAATTTCTTACGTTGTTGCGTAAATTATTTTGCAGCAGCAGCTGAATCAACTACAACAGCAGCTGAATCTACAATAGCAGCAGCTGAATCTACAACAGCAGCAGTTTCTTCAACAGCGTCAGTAGTCTCAGTAGCAGAAGTACATGAAGCGAAAACTATCATGCTAGCAACGAAAAGGAATCCAAATACTTTTTTCATTTTTTTGATTGTTTATTGTTTTTAACGACAATACAAATTTAAGTAAATCTTAAGTTTTGCAGCAATTTTTCTTAAAATTTTCTTAAAAAATAATTTAATTTTCTTTATTTATTACAATCATTTAAATAAAAAAGACAATTTGTTAAAATTAAACTATAAAAATATTCAAATATTCTTAAAAAATTTATTTTATTAAACTTGAGATACGAAGTTTTCAGTTATTGATTTTACTTCAAGCATTTAAATGTTTTATGTCTGTTATTTAATGACTGATGTTACGCAAAGTCAAAAATAGTCAAAAAAAATAGTAACTTTGAAATAAACTGTCATGGATAAAGAAATGATGGATTTATATACTGATTTTTTGATAAGCTCAACTTGTCAGACGAGCTGCACTCAATTATCAAAGATGCTTGGTAAAAGAA
>JANOMP010000317.1:0-3629 GCA_031420365.1 Cytophagaceae bacterium | reverse complement strand
TGATGACTTGGTCCCCAATTATCTCTGTAACGTACTTTTTTTCACCGTTTTTGTCTTCAAAATGCCTGGTCTTTAGTTTTCCTTCTACATAAATTAGGCTTCCTTTGTGAAGGAATTTTTCGGCCAGTTCAGCCAGGCCTCGCCAAAGCTATCGGTTATCTATTATCCGTTATCTGTTGTCGGTTTTTCTGTTTTCTGTTTTCTGTTTTCTGTTCTCTGTTCTCTGTTCTCTGTTGTCGGTTATCTGTTATCTGTTATCTGTTATCGGTTATCTGTTATCTGTTGTCGGTTTTTCTGTTATCGGATAGCAGCTTCGGTTTGAAGTTTATTGAACACTACCAAGAGTTGGGGGAATGTTTTTAGTTAGCTTTACCACCATTAAAAGTATTGATTTTCTAAAACTCAACCATCACGTTTTTTGGTTTCCTGTTGATTAGAAAATACTCCTGAATGCTTTTCTTTTTTGCGTTTATAAATACATCTTTCCCTTTCCAGTTGCCTCGTATAATTAAGGAACTATCAGCTATTTGAGAATAAGTAAAGTGATATTTATCCGAAGTGTCTTTAACAGATATAATGTTTAATGTTTTTTTTATGGTGTCTATAGATGTTTTATAAATGCTTGTAAAATCTGTCATGGTTGTTATGTAAGAAGAACGCTTATCAATTATTAGTCTCCGCCATCTGATGGAATCTTCAGCCATAATGCTTGAATCCTGGCCTATATGAATTTTTTTGATCTGGTAAACACCGTATAAAGGTGGATCAGTTTTCTTTACAAATAGCTTGTCCACATTCGGATATACAATCAAATAGGTATAACTAATTATAACCAGAGATTTTAAAATTGCTTTGCCGAATCTCAATCTTTTGTTCTGAAAAACGTAATCAACATTTTCTAGGGCTTCTGTTTTGTTGAAGATTAAGAAATCAATTATTCTTTTTAAATGAGGATATAGTATTATGATAGCAATAAGAAGCAGATGGCTTGAAAATATTATCACGGAACTAAGAAAAGCAATATCCAACAGCAGAACATTCGCCATGATAATTATTACCAAAATGCTTCCAATCAATTTAGTCCGTGAAAATAACAATAGAAATCCGCCGGTTATTTCGCTTATTGCGATAAAGGTTCCATAAACTTTGGAGTAGCCCATAAAAGCCCAGAACAATTGCGGGGCTGATAAGCTGCCAAAAGGTGTTTCAAATAATTTTAATGTAGGAAACCAAACTGGCCTCCAAAAATTTTCATAAATCCATAAATAAGAATTGTTAGACCAACATAATATCTTGCATACCCAATAATCAGGTAATAGAGTATATTATAATTTGCACGTTTTCTATCTAAAAAAAATGCTAAAGTTGTAATAGCCAAAGCTATTAAAAGAAGCGAGAATATTTTTACATATTCAATGGTATCTATTCCGGAGGCACTTAATTGATCTAAATTTTTAATCTGAAGGATATTTGTACCAATCCAAAGAAAGGCAGAATATAAACTCTCCTGATAATAGCTAATTGCCACGCTGATGCCAGGTATTTCACCTAACGGAAAAGGAAAAATGTATAAAAACAGATAGACTATTAAAAAATAGGGTTAAAATTTTTTTCCTATGGGTCCACTGTACATTGTGTAAGAGGGGTTTAATTTCTATTGCCATAATTACCTTACAATTTAAATCACTAACTTTTTTTTATTAGTAAAAGATATTCAATAGGTTACAGCTATTTCTTAGAAACTTTGTTGTATTAGCCCTATAATTCTAATTGGCTTTCTATTTTGCAGATTAATGGCTCACCTTTTTGCATAATCATTCACAGAAGTGAGTGTAATTGGAAAAACTTCAAGGGTGTTTTTCATATCAATTTCACTACCATTCACCACTCCTAATGTTAATGTAGAAAACGATAAGCTCAATGGATCTTGTGCTGCATCTCTTTGTGCTTTTAAAGCTTCTTCTGGTACAAATTGAAGTTCAAATTTTCTCCCTTGGGTTGTCTCAAAAATATTCACTACTTCAAGAGGACTTAATGCTTCTGGTCCACCCAACTCAATTACTTTATTTTTAGCTGCAGCATTGTCTAATGATTCTACTGCAAATGTTGCTACATCTTTTATTGCTACCCAAGAAACTTTGTTTTTTCCTTCACCAAAAATGCTAGCTTTAGCATTTGGATAATCAAAGCCCAATACGGGGCTTAGCCAAACTTCCATAAAATAGGTGGGTTGCAAAATGGTATAAGTCAAACCACTTTCTGAAAGATGTTTTTCAACTTTTCGTTTTGCAGTTTGCAGCGGACATTCACCCAAATCACAACATGAAATATGTATAAAGTGTTTTACACCTGCGTTTACAGCTGCGTCAATCAGGTTCATTTGCCCTTCTTCATCTACTGTTTTAATAGAATCTCCTTCCTGCCTAGATAAAGTTGAGGAAACCGTTGAAATAATTGCCGTAACCCCATGCAAAGCATTTTCTAATGAGCCTTTATTCTTCAAATCACCCTCCACTGTTTCAACACCTAATTCTTTTAAATGAGTTACTTTATTTGCATCTGATGTGGTACGCACCAAACCTTTAACCTTCTTATTTTTCGATATTAGTTGACGACAAATTTCACTACCTAAATAACCTGTAGCACCTGCTACAAATACTGTTGAAGAATTGTTTAAATTGTTCATCTTGTTTGTTTTGTTTATTGTTAATTATGGCGTATTCTGTGCATGTATATTGTTCTACTGTTGGCTAGAGGATTTTAAGGAAGTGTAAAGATTTATAATATTATATGGAAATACAAAAATATTTTTATTGAAATACAATTGTTTACTATTCGCTGGCGTTTTGCTTTATCGTCCATTTCTTTTGTGGGTGAATAGTAGCCGTTGTTGTCTGTCTGCCAATAATAAATGATAACATTTGATGCTGGTGTCTTGCCGTCAAATTTATAAACTTTGCCTGTTACTAAAAGTTTCTGCCCTTTTTCTGCCCAGCCAAAACTTGTGTCCACAGAAGAAATGTTTGTCGGCATACCAACAAACATAATTTCGCAACCATCCCAACCTCCGCCAACAAGTTTTTTCGTGTCGGTATTTAAGGGCGTTGCTGAATTAGATTTTGTCTGTCCGTTACGCCTGTCAAACTGCTAAACAGAAAAACAAAAAGTCCAAATTTAATTAGTCGTTTCATATTTGTAGAGTGTTCGTGTCTTTTAGGGTTGCCCATAATCTCATAAATAGACGCACTATTTACAGTAGTTTTTGTATTTATTTGTATTATACATATATTTTATTGTGTTTTGTGAACAGTAGTTATTTTTTTTTAAACATATACTCTACAAACATAATTCTTTTTATTCTATTAAACAAACTTTATAAATTCGCTATCTTGGTCTATGATAGTCAATATTTCTTTTAGTTCTTCAAAGGTTTTATCATCCAGTTTATAGTGTATTTCTACTGTATTTATTTGGTCATTCAAAAATAGTTTTTCCCTACTCATTACCATTTTAAAAGCACCCCATTCTTCACATAATTCTTCTATGTTAGATTCAAGATATACATAATCTGCTTCATAGTATCCCTCGTCGTCGTCTTCTCCATAGCATCTTTGAATCAGCAAATAAGT
>JANOMP010000316.1:0-1612 GCA_031420365.1 Cytophagaceae bacterium | reverse complement strand
AGCGAATAATTCAAGAAAAACGCCGTTTATGCCCTAAATATACGAATTATTGGCCGTATTGCCTAAATATTCAAGCACTATTTTTTGTGTATTTATTTAATAGTTAAATAGTTAGATAGTTTTCTTGCAGACACTATTTAGTTTATTTTTATTGAATCTCACTTCTTGTCAAAAACAGATTGTCAAAGATGATGAAGAGGTATGGAAAACTGTTGAGAGACGAACGCGAACATGGAAAGAATGACCAACTTGAAATCTATCACTCAGAATTTAGAAGATGGGCAGGGGAAACGCTACATAATAAAGAGACTTTCCTAAATAATTGGGATTTAATTGATACACGAATAAATGATATGCAAATTGAGAGAATAGAATTGCAATTTTTCAACAATGATAATCTAAATATAGCACACTATAGAATTACAGAAAAATTGGAATGGATTGGTAAGGACTTTCAAGAGGATGATTTTAAAATAAGTACAGGATAATTTGAACTGAAAATTATTTAGTTAGTGATTACTATATCAAAAAAGAGTCTAAATGGCTTTATATTGGCAGTGTTGTAAAAAAAGTAAACTAGCTACAACAAAATAAGCTTCAAAGTTTTTTGTTTCAAAATGCCCAACAACGATATTTGGATTTTATTATAAATAATCATAGACTATTTAATCGGGTTTCATTAACCGATTTAGCTTCTTTTTTAGGAATTGAACGTAAGTCTTTAAGCAGAATTAGAAAAACTTTAAGCCAAAAATAATTTTGTAACATTTGTTCCATTTAACAAGATTTTTTTACACCAATTTTGTAGCCTAGTTTATATATTTTTAATGGAATCTATCAAATTTGTTATTTTATTACTTTTTTATTTAGTAAATACTAAAAAAAGCAACGCCCAGAATGAGCTTTCATTCATTTTAAAAATTTCAAATATAACAAACTTCAATGCTAAAATCAGAGTCGCATTTTATAATTCAGAAAGTACTTTTCTAAATGAGAAAAAAATATTTTTAGGGAAAGAATTGATTCCAACAAACAAAGGAGAAATTACAATTAAATTTGATGATATTCCTTTTGGTGAATATGGAGTGGCAATTTTTCAGGATAAAAATGGAAACAAAAAATTAGATACAAATTTTGTAGGATATCCTTCGGAGCCTTTTGCGTTTTCTAATAATTTTAGACCAAAATTTTCAGCACCAAAATTTAAAGATTGTAAAATTACATTTTCTAAAATGAATAATTCTTTTTCAATAATTTTAATAAATTAAGGCTTTGTTCGATTTAATCGGATATAATTTGAATATTTGAGTTATGAAAACAGAGGAAATACAATCGAAACTAGCTTTATTAAGTTCATCTGATCAAGAATTGGTTCTTGTCCAACTGGATTATTTATTCAAAGAATTGGAAATTGATGTTTTAGCAATCCAGGAAGAGATTAAGGAATCTGAGAGCCATCATTGCCCTCATTGTTCAAGCAGTAAAACTGTGAAATCGGGGAAGGAACATGGAGTTCAGCGATTCCTTTGCAGAGGCTGTAAGCACTCTTTTCGTGCAAGTACAGGCAGTTTTAATGCACGTTTTAGAAAGGGGAAAGGCGAATTACTTAAAT
>JANOMP010000315.1:0-41640 GCA_031420365.1 Cytophagaceae bacterium | reverse complement strand
TTCTGATACAAAATTTAATCCACCAAAAGAGTGGATATTTTCTAAACTTGTTGTAATTTTCATCTCGTCAGGTATTTCACTAAATATAGTGAATTTTTGGGGAAGAAAAAAGATTTTAAGTCATTGATTTTCAAGCTTTTTCGATTCCTTTTTATATACTGCCTGCGGATTTAAGGTAATATAATAAAAAATATCTGAATGGAAGAAGAGTACTTTTTATTAAAAGTCTCAGAACTGAAAAAAGAGGGTAGATTTATTTTCGGTTAGTAGAACAATTAAATTACCAATTTAGACAAATTCTCTTCATTTCCAATAAATGATAACATATTTTACTGCAAGTATTTAAAAATTTGGTTTTATTAATTAAGATATTGTAAATTCATAGAAAATTTAACATTTAATCCTATGAAGTATCAATTTCATCCAGAAAGCCAAATGATGTCCTTGGGTTACAGTCCTGAATGGTCCGAAGGAGCTATTAAGTGCCCAATTTTTCAAACATCAACTTTTGTTTTTAAGAATGCCAAAGAAGGCAAAGCGTTTTTCGAAATTGCTTATGGGCTAAGAGAGAAAGAAGAAAATGAAAAAGTTGGATTGATTTATTCCAGAATTAACAATCCAGATTTAGAAATTTTAGAACAGAGAATCGCAGTTTGGGAGAAAGCCGAAGACTGTGCGTCATTTGAAAGTGGGATGTCTGCGATTACCACAGTTTTATTAGAATTTTTAAAGCCAGGAGATCTACTTTTGTGCAGTAAGCCACTTTATGGCGGGACAGATCATTTCGTAAATTTTTTTTTGAAAAGCATTCGTGTTAATGTTATTGGTTTTGATGGTTTTGAGAACGAAACAGAAATCTTAGAACGAATTGAAGAGAGTGGTTTTGCAAAAAATTTAGCAATGATTTATGTAGAAACTCCAGCTAATCCTACCAATTCAATAACAGATATTGCTATGTGTAGAAGCATAGCCGATTTGTATCTTCAAAAAAACAATAAAGAAGTAATTATAGCGGTAGATAATACTTATATGGGGCCTTTGTGGCAGCATCCGCTTGAGCTAGGTGCTGATTTATCATTATACTCTGCCACAAAATATTTGGCTGGCCATAGTGACTTAATTGCTGGTGCTTGTTGTGGAAACAAGTCTATAATCAGCCGAGTGAGAGTTTTAAGGACTTTTTTGGGTAATATGATTGCTCCATATACTGCTTGGTTATTGATGAGAAGTCTTGAAACGTTAAAGCTTAGGATGGAAAAACAAGCCAAAAATGCCATAAAAATTGCTGAATTTTTAGTTAATCATCCTAAAATTGAAAAAATTTATTACTTAGGTAATTTAAGGCCTGAAGATGGTCGTCAGTATGAACTCTATAAAAAGCAATATTTTTCGGCTGGGGCTATGATAAGTTTTGATATTAAAGGAACCGAAGAAGACGCGTTTAGATTTATTGATAATTTAAAACTTATAAAACTTGCCGTAAGCTTAGGTTCTACCGAATCATTAGTAGAGCATCCTTATACAATGACCCATGCCGGTGTGGAAGAATCACACAAAAAACAAATGCATATTACTGAAAAAATGATAAGATTGTCGGTTGGTGTTGAAAATTATAATGACCTGATTTGGGATATCAAACAGGCTCTAGGTTAATAAATTTAATGCGAGTTCTATTTCTGTATTTCAGTTATTTTGGCAGGTTTTTAAAATGAAGACCGATACCTTATTATTGCATCCCAAGATATTACTTCAAAAAGCTTAAGTTTTCCCCTGACCATTCAGGTAGATATTCAGGTATTGGTATGCCATAAAATCAAATTCATTTTAGAAATAGATTTACTTTATTAGGATTACAAATCCTAAACTATCTCGCTTCGACAGAGCTACGCTCGCAATGTTCGAACTGTGGTACTCCATTGACTATCGGAACATGTCGAAGAGCTGAGAAGTATGGTGTAGACATTCGGGTTTGCCCAAAATGCAAGGAGCATCATCTGGCGTTTATGGCCACGCATTATATAAGTGGAGCGACTGTAATAAGAGAAAAACGTACTGTCAACCTTAGAAACATGGCATCACCCCAGACTTTTAACTAACACACAGCTAAAAAACTAGAAAAGTATGAAAAAAAGTATAAGCCCCCAAGCAAATGGGGTAAGGGGTTTATTAACCTTTATTGAAAAAGAACACAGCTTTAGAGCCGAAAACTAAAAAAAATACCACACAACTACCTACTTATACCCTTACAGAAAATGCCAATGAAATCTACAGAGTGGCTACTTTACGGACGTAGAAGCCTAACCGTTTCGCCGAACACAACCGGATGGCGTTCCAATAGCAAAAAGCCGAAATGTTTGACCACCCAGATTTTGTTTGCAGTAAGGGTGATGCGGCATTCCGACTTTCTTCTACTCTGCTAAATGTTGTGTGCTGTGCTTTTGAGTACGCAAGTATTTGTTTTCTACGCTATCAAACTGTCAAAATGATTTCAACTGTCCTTATTTGTAAATTAAAACTCTTTTGAAAATTGGTTTTCCAAAAGTTTTTCTTTGAAAACTGATTTGAATGAATACGCAAAAGTTACCATTATGGCTCGTGTGTCTGCCTTTTGAGTTCTGTTGCTTATAAATTCTTTCGTAGTATTATTGCCACCACTTGATAAGGTGTTAAAAATATCAACAACTACCAAACCTAATCTTGCATTTCCTTTGCCAAGTTTTTGTTGAATGCCTAAATCAACATTATATAATGGTATTAGTCTGCCTTGTGGTGTTGTTGCTGCTGAATTGTAATTATCGATGATTTGCAACTTTGCGTTTTTACCAACTGTGAAATTATTGATTAGTTTACCAAACCAATTGAAAGAACTTTGTATAGCGTCCGATGAATTATTACTTCCGTTAAATTTTTGCTGAAAAAATGAAACACTTGCATTTAAGTTATAAAAATTGGTTGGTTATATGGTAATAATATTTTCTAATCCATAACTATTAGCCGTTCTGATATTTATTGGTAATCGAAGGACTGCACCATTGGCAAGAGGTTGTAAAAAACTTCGGATTGTGTTTTCTGAGTAACGGTAGAAAACATTTGTAGAGAGTGTAACTTTTCCGCATTCTTTGTTATAGCCCAATTCGAGTGCTTGTATAAATTCGGGTTTTAGATTTGGGTTGCCACTATGAGGATTCAAAGCGTCTGTAATATCTACAAAAGGGTTAAAATCGTCTAAGTCGGGACGGTTTATTCTTTTCCCATAGCTCAGTTTCCAAAATTCGTTTGTACCTACCAAATAGCTAATATTAGCGGTCGGAAAAAGTTTCAAATAATCATTTGTTACATTAGTGCTATTGGTATTTGTTTTTCCGTCGTTATTTATTTGTTCCATTCTCAAACCAAATTCATACTTCCATTTTTGGCTTTCTGTGCCAATAAAAGCGTGAAAAAGTGCATAAACTGCATGAATTTGTTCATTAAACTTGAAAATATTAGTTGAAGCAGGGTTGATAATAAAGTCGTTTGCAATTTTATCAGATGCTTCATAATTATTGGTAATATTACGAAATGTACCTTTATATCCCGTTTCAATAATTCCTCTTGTGAACACTGGAAAAGTATGGTCAATAATCACATTCGACACATTTGCATCTTCATAATTATGTGTTTTCTGTAAAAATTGCGTTCCAATAGTTGTTAAATTTTGTGTTTTAATATCTGTATTTTCTTTTGCTTGTTCAAGTGAGGTTGTAATACTTGCTGATAAAGATTTTTTAGCATTTTCAAATTTTCGATTATAATTAAAAGCAAATTCGCCCACCTTTGCTCGTTTCAATTCTATTGAATGTCTATCATTTTCGCTACTGAAAAGGATACTTTTTTTCAAAATTAAACTATTCAAACTTTCATCATTATCTTGCTCCTCAACACTCCCAATGGCTTCAAATGAAAAACTATTTTTAGCATCAGGTGTAAAATCTAAATTAAATTTAAGATTTTGCAAGCGTTCTACTCTTTTATCATTTCTATCTTGATTGATTTGATAAGTATCTGGCAAATTAAAATTTGTACGATTGGTTGTAATTTGTTTGGTGCGTCCTGCAAAACGATTATCATAACCTAACCCAACATTCCATTTTTCAGTTTTATGATTAAGCAAAACCGAACTACTTATACGCTCTCTCGACCCCTCACCAACACCCAATGAAACCGCTCCATTTGTGCCGTTTTGCGTATTTTTTTAAGTCTAATATTGATTATTCCACTTTGGGCATTTGCATCATATTTTGCAGAAGCACTATTGATAATTTCAATACTTTCGATACTACTTGCAGGAATTTGGTCAGCATTGGCAAGTTTCGAATTGCGACCATTTATCAAGATTAGTGGCGTTTTTCCTCTCAAAGTAATTGCTCCATCTGCATCAACGGAAACGGTGGGTGTACTTTTCAGAATATCGGTTGCTGTCCCTCCAATTTGTGCAATATTTGCCGAAGCGTTCACGATAAAACCATCGCTTGTTTTTTCAATCAATTTCTTTTGAGAAGTTACCACGACCTCATTTAGTAATTTGTTCGCGGCTTTTATTTTCAAATTATTTAGACTAATTATAGGGATTTCTGCTGTCAAAACGGTGTTTTGAGTAAATGTTTTGTAGCCAATCAAATCTAATTTTGATTAAATAATTACCGAAATTAATGTTATCAAAAGTGAATCGCCCAAGCGAATCGCTGGTTGTGAAGTTGACTATTTTGGTAGAATCAGGCAATTTTGCCAAAGTAACTGTTGCAAATTCTACGGCTTGCTGATTATCCAATAAGTTGCCGTTTATTTTGCCTGTCTTCTGAGCAAAAGCAATATTTCCACAAAAGCACAAAAGGCTTGAAATTAAAAAAGAGGATAAAATTCCCTTTTGAATAAAGATATTTGACATTTTTGAAATTTTTAAAGTTAAAAATATGTAACTATTTTTTAGAAGTACTGTTGTTATTTCCAAATTAAAATTACCATTCCAAAATAAAACGTGCACCTGTTAATACTTTTGCAGTTACGGGTTATTTGAGAATTAGAAATGAAAGTAAAAGTGTTACTACAATACTTGCTTTGTCGATACTCGCCACATTCGAAACTTGCCCTAATTTCATGGCACGGTATAAAAAATCCAAGATACAGAAGTTGTTATGCCTGAAATAGCAAGAAATATTAGGTTTTTTGCTGGTGCTTGTTGCAATTCAGAAAAGGCGTTACGAAACAAAAAGGCGTTTGTTACCACGATAAAAAATACAACAGCTGTCCGAATAGCAAGTGCGGTGTCGCTAGTCAAATCTTTCATTCCGAACTTTGCAACCACCGAAGTTATTCCTGCAAAAAGCATTGAAATTATTGCATATATTATCCATTTTTCCATTGTTAGTTTCTGTGTTTAATGAAATGTGATATTGTCGGTTGTCGTCTATGGTGTAGGACTTAGCATAGAACACAACGACCGTACTCCCCCCATCGGGGCGATACAGCGTTTCAGTTGGGGGACTTTTTACAATTTAGAAACTGTAACTTTTAGACTATTTTTTTTATTATCTTGCTTTACTTCATGTGCCACAATTAGGTCATTATCAATTATTAAAGCTGTTCCATTTGTTCCATTTATTGTGCCTTCAATTGCCAAGGTTTCTGTTATTTTTTCATCATTAATTTTTATAAAAACCATCTGCGATTTATCGCCAATGGCTTGATTTTGCTCCCAAAGCATTATTGAAAATTTATCGCCACCAACAACAGTTTGATTTTTGGCAGTAACTTCAGTTAAAACCATTAATTTTTTGCCTTCTTGGGTAGCCAAACGAATACCTATTTCTGTTTCAGCACCCGAGTACCAGCTCAATAATGCCGATTTGCCGTTTTTCACAGATACAATGCCACTGTGAGGGCAGCCTTGTATTTTCCAACCGTCGTTATAAATTATTGTTGGTTTTGAAAAAGTAAGGCCGTTGTCGGTGGAAGTCATGCGGGCAAAATCACGGATATCATCGTTATTATCACGATAATATACATTTAAAGCACCATTTACATCCACTAACAAATTTATATTGCAACAATCACAAACCACAGCATCCAACAATTTTTCCGGTTGAAAAATACCATTTTTTGTGATGGATACCCTCAAATCACGTTCTTCATGTTTTGTGCTATTTTTAACATCTTTCAAATACGCTACTGCGATCTCATCGTTTGGTAAAACTACGGCATCAAAAAAGCCCCTTAAACCTTTATCAAGGTCAGTGTCAATGGCCTTTAATTTGCTCCAAGTATTTCCCATATCTTTTGATTCAGAAAGTGATATCTCACCTCCACGGCTACCTCTTTGCCCAGGTACAGGTGCCACTGCACTAGGATTATTCATAAATATTGCCACTAGATTTCCATTCTTTTTCGATAAAATCTTTGCTTTCATCAGGCGGCTATTGCCAATTCCGTAGCCAGAGGCAATTATTTTTTTATCAGAAAATGTTATGCCTTTATCGTTTGAAACAGATAAAAAAAGCGAAATCAAGCCTTGATCATCCTTTTCTGTCCAACTCATGAGTACCTTATTTTTAGCCGTTAGCGTGAGTAAAGGCATAGAATAGGCTTTGGAGGCATCTATTGCAAATGCGGAAGGCGTTGATAAAACGCTTGTTAATGGCGTAGAAATACCATCATTTTTTCGCAAATTCTCCGATAGTGTATTTTCACAAACCGTAATATTTTCTCTATGTTTTATTTCTTTGTTTTCCGCAATAAAATAGGATATTATACTAAAAAGCAGGATGTTGATTGAAACTAGTAGTTTTACCATTTTTTTAATTGAATATTATTTGTTATTATTTTTTCTGATGCAAATTTTAGAAAAAATAATTTAGATTAATCCTAAAATAGACGTTTTGGTAAATATATTCGACAGATGGGTCTTTAAAAAAAATGTCAATTTTTTAAAATTGACATTTTAATGCAAATAAATTTATTCGAACATTAATTTAGGATTCTAACGCTTTTCTTAACATTTCAATACTTTTTTGCACGCCAGTTTGAGCGTTTTCTTTGCCTTCAAATTCAAGTGAAATATAGCCTTGATAGTTTACTTTTTTCAAAATATTTACAATCCGCTTATAATCCAAATCCAGTGAATACCACTCACCGCCATCCGCTCTTCGACATCTTCCCGATGTCGAAGTTAGATAGGGAGGATTTCCAATCTGCAATTATAATTAAGTGATTGTTAAAAAATAAATAGTACATTTGAAAGAAAAAATACAATGCTTTCAGATGACTTATTAGCTGAAAAGATCAGCTGATTTTTGCGAATTAAATTCAATTCACACAACCTCCAATTTCGGCTTTGAAAACTTTTGTGGCGTTTCCAGCTATCTGAAAGCCAGGAGTAAGGCTTATATTGCCTTCTGCTTTGTAATTGGCCGAGACACCAAGGTTTTCAGAGGAGGAAATCTCTTTGTATGCAAATTTGCTATTCACATCGGTAAAATTGTTGCCTGCCAAAACCAACTTGTCGCCATAAGGATACAGATTTACAGATGCCACCGTGGAGCCACAAACATTGCTTACCCCGTTTTGTGAGTAAGAAACATATAAAGGCAGACGGGTTTGAGGTGTTATTTTGATAATTTGGCCCGTTTGTCCATCGCTCCAATTAAATTGAATATTTCTTAAGTTTTCTTGGTTTGGAATACTGGCTTTAAGTAGAAATTCTTTGCCTTTACAAAAATCGCTATAAGAACGGTTTTGGAAATTATACTTACTTACAGTCCACTTAAACCAATGACCATCAGTAATATTTAGTCTATTACATTGGGTCGTATATTGTGCAGAATTATCAAGGAAGTATAGGGCATATAAAGGGTCACCGGATTGAGGACAGGTAAAGACATCGTCCCTTTTTATTAAATGAAAACTACCTTCTTTATCGAAAAAAGCGGTACCAACGTTATCACTATTTAATGTACTTCCAAAAGTGGCTCTCGTAGAAGGTTTCATTATTAGATAATCTTGAATTTCAAAGATTTGTAAATAATCATAGCTGTAGCCAATATTTGCAAAATTTGCCTGGCCACTTACTTTACCCACTACAATTAAATCATCATTTGGGCTTTTATGAATAGAATGAATTTCAAATGTACCATTAATAGCATTTGGAAAATAATGAAAAGGAACTGGGGGATAACTTTGAAGCTGAACAAAATCACCAGCTATATTTATTTTATAGATTCCATCATCACCTAAATTTGCAACAGTTAAATAAATAATTCCATTTTTTTCAACAGCCCTAACACCCGATTCACTCGTTGCAGTTCCTAAAGTTTTATCCCAAATCATTGTACCGTTGGAATTAATTACCACAGCCCAAATATCTCCACCACCTATTGCAGCAGAAGTTTTATTGCCTGAAATTCCTGAATCGGTGTTGCCAACCAAAAGAATGTTACCATTTGATAGCAAAAGAGCATGATTTAATTGGTCATTACCGCTTCCACCGTATGAAAAATCGGCCAATTTATTCCCTAAGGAATCAGTTTTAACTACCCAAAAATCGTTATTACCGTGAAGTGCGGCGGTTTTGTTACCACCTATCGTCGATGCCGATGTACCCACCAATAATATGTTTCCATCTGAAAGTTGAATTGCCTTGCTCAAATTGTCAGATCCGCTTCCCCCAAAGGCTTTATCCCACAATTTAGAGCCCAAAATGTTTCTGGAAAGTATCCAAAAATCATTTCCTCCAAAACTCGCCAACGATTTGTCACCGACAATTCCTGCATTCGAATCTCCTGCTAGTAGAAAATGATTGTTTTTTAAGAGAATAATATCTTTACCATTTACATTTCCAAATGGAATACCTGTATTGATATTTGCCAACCCGAAAGTTAATTCATGGTTTTTGTTAAATGCGTTAAATTCAAATATTGGCGAAATAAAGTAATTTCGCCCTCCTTCGAGCGGTGCCACTGCGATAGCCGGACTGAAATTGTTGTAACGAAATGCAGAACCGTGTCCATTCGATGAATTTGGCATTAAGTTATAAGATGAGCCAATGGGAAAATCGTCAACTGTAATTTGTGGAGCAAGTAAGGCCAGTGCTAAAGGGCTGAAAGTTTTGGGTGAAGACACTTGTTGCATACAAGTGGTGCGACATATTGCCTGATATGTAAATGCCGAATTGAGTTGCGTAACCGAAAGGGCACTACCCTCAAAACCGTTGTTCCATTCTACAATACCACCACAACCCGAAACCGAAAGTGTTGCCAAACTGCCCGGACAGCTACTCAAAGAGCCACTGGTCAGATTCATAGCAGGGCTACCCGATACGCTACCACTGTAAGATAAAATGTAATTCGAAGAAGCCAGCCCAGTACATCCACCACCTGAAACATTTACTTTGTAGTTACCTGTGGCATTATTTACCAGAAGAGTAGCGTTGGTTTGCCCGTTTAATGCCACATTATCTTTAAACCACTGGTAAGTCAGCGTTCCTGTCAAATCGGTGAGAACATTTAGTTCTATACTCGAACCCGTACAAACTATAATTTTATCGGGCAAAGTACTCACTGGCGAAATCGCAATAAAGGGGGTTTTGTCCTGAATCTGAATACCATTTGACTCAATAAATCCACATGATGCCAAGCCACCTGAATAATTTATTTGAACTTTATAGGTGCCACTTTGGGTAACAGAAAGAGCAGGGGCATTTGAGTTTGAAACGGCAGCATTATTTCGAAACCAAGTATAAATCACACCCAATCCACTGGTTAATAATGAGTTTTGGCTATCTACTTCTAATAAAGCCACATTATTGCAGTTTGTGCTATTAGCGTTGGATTTTATGCGAACTGAGTCTGCGGTTTTAATAAAAACCGGGAAAACATTGCTGTTGGTGGTATTGCAGGCACCATTGCCTGTTGTCACTAGTTTAACAAATATATTTGCAGTATTAGTAGCTTGTATCGTGTTTAAATTGCCAGAATTGGCAATTTCAATTCCATTTTTAAACCAAGTCCAGTTAAGAATACTGCTGTTGTTATTTTGAAAACCTACGTTAAGTGTGATAGGCGTTCCGCAAGAAGCATTTGAAGGATTAGCCGATACTGTAGCACCAATTTCACAATTTGTAAAAGTTTTTTGTGCAAGCTTACTCCATTTGCCCAAGGCATCTTTAGCCCTTAGATATAAAGTGTGATTACCCCCTAAAAGCGATGGTGCAAGCTGAAATATGGGTTCATCAATATTTACCAAAGTATTGGCTGAAATAGGGAAATCAGTGGCCAATCCAAACCCAGGGTCAGTATCTACAAAATACTCGAGTTTAACGATGTTTTGTAGAGTGGGTAAATCATTTGTTTTGAAAAAATTCTGAAAAAACACGGTGCTCCATTTTCCCGAAGCATCTTTGGCCCGAATGAAAAATTTATGAAAACCAATAGGTAGGTTGGAGGGTAACGTAATGTTTAAACCCTGATTTACTGTTGTGTTTGGCGAAATTGGAATATCAATCCCTTGCCCCAAACCCGCATCTGTATCAATAAAGTATTCAAGTTTAACAATGTTTTGGATTGTTGGCAAATCATTGGTTTTGAAAAAACTTTGAGAGAATACGGTACTCCACTTTCCCGAAGCATCTTTGGCTCTAATAAAAAATTTATGAAAACCATTTAGTAGGTCAGAGGGTAAAGGAATGTTTAACCCCTGATTTACCGTTGTATTTGCCGTGATTGGGATATTTACCCCTTGCCCAAAACCCGCATCGGTATCAATAAAGTATTCAAGTTTAACGATGTTTTGGATTGTAGGCAAGTCATTGGTTTTAAAAAAATTTTGAGCATTTACCATACTCCAAATACCATTTGAGTTTTTGGCTCTAATATAAAATTTATGAAAACCCGAGGGTAAACCAAGAGAAAGTGGAATGCTAAGATTTGCCGTAACCGTACTGCCCCCCGTAATTGGTACGTTTATACCGCTTCCAAATCCTGGATCGGTATCAATAAAATACTCGACTTTTTGGATAGTTTGGGCAAAACTTAACCCCGACCACCCCAACAATAAGATGGAAAATAGGATTTTTTTCATGGCTATTTAGTTGTTTGACTGTATCGTAATACTTCCTGAAAGCCCTGAAGCTGTTGAACCCGTGGTGCTTAAAAAAAAGTTTCTGACAATAGGAATACCCGCTTGACCCGACAATCTATACGGGTCAGTTCCTCCAAATGGGCCTATATTTTGTCCTGTGGTGCCCGTTCCAATGGCAGGAGATCCCACTTTTAAACGATAATCTTTATCAAGTGTAGGGTTGGATGATTCAAAAATATCTGCTAAAACAGCATTCTCAATATTATTGGATCCTGGTGTTCCAAAAACACTTCCAATCTTTATACTAAAACTAAATGTAGAATTTGTGCTTACGCTGTAATTATTTGTACCCACTATACAGTTAGTAAAAGTACCATTTACAATACCTTGCACCCCTCCCAAAAAACATTGGTCAACCAATGGATTAACTTGGCTTATCATCGCATCTTGCATAATGCAGTTTTTAAAAATATTGCCACTTCCATTGCCATTAATATCTACATGTCCAAAACCGCCTAAGTTAAAAAAACACTGTTCTACTATATTTGCAGATGAATTTAAAAATAAATTTCCGCCGCTGCTAAAAGAATTAAAAGAGCATCTTTTAAAAAGAATATTTGGAGTGTTAACGGTAATTTCACCATTTATCCGTAATCCTAAAAAAACGGAATTGGCCGCTCCAGTATTTATAGAAAAATTGGTAGAAATAATAGATTCATTCAAACTAAAAGACAAGGGGCTAATAAGATTTGCATTAGTTCCTTTTTGATACCCATCACCTATAAAAACAATCCTTTTTACAAGTGGTCCGGTTAATGGGTAGCTTGTAGTAGAAGGTTCAATATATAAAGTATCACCATTAGATGCATCACCTATTGCTACATCAAGTGAAGTATAGACTAAATTGGTAACTGCTATAATTCCTGAGTTATTATTCACCCTACGAATTGTGGCAAAAGAGTTTAAAAGTATTAATAGAGCAATAAGGGTAAAAACTGTTTTTTTCATGATTTTAATAATTTAGTTGAATTAAGTTTAATAAATTAATTTTTTTTCTGCGCGAGATTAAACACTGTTTGTTGTTTGTTAAGAATCCGTTTGATCCTTCAATATGCATTAAATACTGTGTATTAATCAAAAATGAACGATGGACCCGGACAATATTGAAATATGGCAGAAAACGTTCTTCTAATTTTTGAATGTTTGTAGAAACAAAAAGACGTTTTCCATTGCTCAGATGAATATTGGAGTAATTAATATCTGCCTGCACCATCACGATTTCGGCAGGATTTATGTGTAATCGAGAGCCTATATGCACAGCCGAAAATGGCGATATAGAACTCTCAAAATTAATTCTTTGGATTTTTTTTCTTAGTGTTTTCATAGGTATATTTATTTAGACTTTTCAGGATAAAACATTACTCCTCTCAAGGCCATGTTGGTACCTTTCCAAGTTGAACCTGCCTCGAGGTATAAAAAATAATAGTTGTTTGCATTATCAATTACTTCGGTGGTACCCAATGTTCCAAGTTTTTCTAAAACACCAGTACCTGAAGCAGAAGTTATAGCTACAATACTTAAAGCAGGACCAGCATTTTGCTTTTGTACTTTTTTCAAAGTAACCGTCATAGAGCCCGCCACGGTTTGTTTATAATGAATCGCCATTTCATTTAGTGTGAAACCATCAGGAAGTTCTACCGGTGCATACATAAAAGCTTCGGTTTGTTTGGTATCGTTTAAAAAAGATACAAATCCATTGACCAAGTCTCTTTGAAAAGACGCGGCCGCACCGGTAGTGTTGGTTTGGGCTTGAAAGCCCATAGCCGAGACATTGTGTATGCCCATCGTTGAGGCACTTCCTGGGCAAACGATAAGGTTTCCAATGTCGTCGGTACAGACGTCTCTAGTTCCCGTTCCTGCCAAATTTGTAGCTCTTAAATTAGAGCCTTGAATAGTGCTTGATACACTCATACTTCCTCCAATCCTTAGCTTGTAAGTTGTTGAAGTGTTTGGAAGTATTCCGATATTTACTACGCCATTTTTCTGTATTAAAAGTGCGTTTGAGCGTGCCAAATTTGAGGACCCATTTCCGATCATAAATAAAGGATCGGTCGTTACCCAGGTAGAGTTAGAGCCTGTAGGCAAGGTATTAAACGAGCCAAATGTTGAGGTACCAAAACCATTCAATTCCAATCCCCAACCAAATCCATGATTATATTGCCCGGCGGTTGCGTTTGAGTTTTCGCCCAATAAAAAAGTATTGCTGCTGCCATCTGTTATTTGATTCGAAAAGCCTCCTCCGAAATTTCGCGAGCCACCTACTTGGACTGATTCTCCAAAAGCAATAGTGTTGCTCGTACCATCGGCAATAGCACCTTCGCCCATGGCGATTCCACCTCTAGACCGCGACTCGGAATTTAGGCCATAGCAAAAACTAAATAGTCCTATATTTTCTGAAACAAATCGAACCGAACCGTCGGCGGTATTGAATGTACCCCCCTGAAACGCACTTCGAGAAGGTATCCAGGCCATTCGGGTGCCATTGCCTGCTGTGGGTGCAGCAGGTGGGTAAGTGGTATTGTCTGCCGTAACGGGTAAGGCAGAGCTATATCTAGACCAAAAACCATTGGAATTGGTATTTTCAATAAATCCGAGGGTCTGTGTCCATAGGCTTCCACTACCTGAGGGCGTCTGCCAAATGGCATTTCCTAAGGCATCAGAAGTAAGCACTTTACCCAATCCTGATCCATGAGGAATCTGGAGTGTATCGGTAAGAAAAACACTTCCTTCTACTTGCAGCGTTCTTTTTATAGAGTTTAACAAAGAAATAGGTCGATTTATTCCTACCCGATCTAAAGTAAAATCGCCTCCAACCAAAGGCGACATTGAATTACTATTATCAATATAAAGTTTGTTGCTACCGGTTTCTAGTCCGCCGGCTCTGAAACCTAACATTACGTTTCCTTCTCCAATTTTTGAACTGGTAGAAGTTCCTCTTCCTGCCCCATCACCAAGTATCGTATTGTTGCCATTTCCTCCAAAAGCCATAGCATCTGAACCAATAACTGTGTTGCCTGTACCACCCGGAGCAAAATTTGCTACTCCATGACCAATAAATGTCCCATTGTCGGTATCAGTACCACCAGAGCTCAAGGCTCTATTACCAATCACTATTTTGCTATCTCCTCGGTTATTAATTGAAGAGAAATGACCAATGACTATATTGTTGGTTGCATCTTGCGTAACATTTCCCAAGCTGTTTTTGCCTATAGCTATGCTTAAATTGTTGCCTGCTGTGTTGTATTTGGCTAAAGCTCCATGACCCAGTGCGATAATGCTGGTGTTTAAATCATTATTGGGGGCATTGAATAACTTAAGGGCATCAATTCCTATTGCAATGTTTCTATTGGAGCTGGTATTATTTAGAAGGGCATTTCGACCAATGGCTATGTTTGATGAATCTGTTGCTTTGGGAATAAAGCCACCTCTTATTCCTGAAGGTAGTATCTCAAAAGCTGCATTTGTGGGGTTAATTAAATTTATTTGGGCAGATGCAGTAAGATATAAAATTAATGAAAATAGAATCAAAATAAATTTTCTCATGACTTGTTTTTTTAACAAAATAACTAGTTTGAGAAATGCATCGGTACTACTAATGTTAGTAGGATTTATTCATACTCTACTACCGCTTTAACGAATTTCACAAGGACGTTGTCCCAATTTCCAGTAGCCGAATTAGCATGGTCTTGGTTTAATTTCAAGGTAATATAGATGGGTAATGTTATTTATTGGTATTACAAAGTACAAAGAAGGAGTCATTGTAACATTTGACTATGAATTTACGTTTGTACTTCCAACTTCGGTTATAGAGGCGGTGGAAGTTCCATTAAATGAAACTACAGCAACTGATAAACCCGAGTTTAAAGAATTATCTTTGTAGGTAACCGTTAACTTTGCTATAGTACTACCTTGAGGCAAATGCAAGGAAGCATTTAGTATTTGTGAGGTAGCATTGGGGCCAAAACTCCCTGCAAATTCCTTGGTAAAACTCCCTGTTCCAATCACGATTAAATCTAAAGGATCCATATTTACAAATTCGTTTGGTGCAGTTACCACATTGCCTTCAGTTGATATTTTAAGAACACGTCCTTCATTAACATCAGAAATTAAACTCCCAATCTTTAGATTATTAAGAATAACTTTATTTGAACCCTTTACTATTTCAAAAGGAGTTTGAGTTTGTGGATTATTTAAATCCACAATCCTGAAACCATCTGTCTCAGTTGAAAAATCTCCACTAAAGAAATCTCCAACCGACCACCTAGAATTACTGCCATGGAAAAAATCAATGGTATTGTTTGAAAATCCTTGTGAGAATACATCCTGCAAATTTGGATTCCCTATTAATTTTTATGTTGGCACTTCCGTTAGTGTAAATGAAATTAAAATTATCAGTAAATTTTTTACCTTCAATTCTAATTGAGTTTACGCCAATTTTATTGGTATTCAAACTCGAATTGAAGTCATTGGGCTGGATAGTTATAGATTAGCAAAGGGACTTATTTAAAACCATTGTTAGAATAAACAAAATAATAATATTTTTCATTTTTGGTAATTATTAATAAAATAGAATTAATTAAAAATTAATGCCTTCAAAAATAGGTTTTACTTCTAATTGTTAAAGGTTTTGAGATGCCAAAAGACAAAAAAATGCAAAAAAGTTTTCATTTTTTTTCTTAACAATTTCAAAGTGAACATTTCAAAGTAAAAAGTAATTTTTTAGATGTTTCCTTATCATGTTTAAACTAAATTATTGGACATGACCATTCTGATGGCTTCATTGGCTGAGTTAACATGTAGCTTTTTATAAATATTTTTTAAATGAAAATTTACTGTCGGAAAACTAACATTTAGCTCACTAGCTATCATTTTATAACTCATACCTCTTACCAATAATTCAAGAACTTTTTTCTCGCTTTGGGTCAATTCTGCAAAATCTCTTACTTTACTATTTTGATTTTGAAACATTGTTAATACTTTTCTAGCAATAGTGGGTGTCATGGGTGAGCCGCCTTGATGTGTGTCAATAATTGCATTGATGTATTTATCTGGCGATGAATCTTTTAGAATATAGCCACTAGCCCCTGAACAGATAGCTGCAAATATTTTTTCATTTTCTTCAAAAACCGTTTGCATACAAATCTGCACTTCAGGATATTTTTTTTTTATAAGTTGAACAGCCTCAATTCCGGATATCCCTGGCATTTGAATGTCCATTAACACGACATTCGGCTTGTCTTTTCGGGTGTTTTCTTCCACATTAGCTGCATTGGGATAAGCAGCAACGAACAACAAATCATTGCTACTTTTTACGGTTTCAATTAGTAATTCTCTAATTTCAGGTTGGTCTTCGTAAATATTTACCCTTATCATATCTATATTTTTTACAAATTTGCGATTTGTTCTTTACTTCTTAACCTATTAATTGTAGTAGTATTTTAAACTATTACCTGTATTTCAGTACCCATATTTGGTTTTGAAAAGACATTAAGTTGCCCATTTATTTTTTGAGCTCTAGTTTTCATGTTTTCCATTCCATTACCATTATTTATTAATTCTTGATTTATACCCACACCATCATCTATTAAAGTAATAATCGTTGATTCTTTTTCAGTTTGAATTTTTAATGTAACATTTTTTGCATCAGAATATTTTGCGACATTATGGATAGCTTCTTTAAAAATTAAGAAAATTTGCCTACGATATTTTTCTTTAATACTATTTGAATTAAATTTTGGGCTTATTTCTGAAGAAAAATTAATTGACTTACTCTCAAATATATCCAATCCAAAACTTATAATTCGTTCAAGCCATTCGACTTCTGAATCATTTTTAGGATTAATTTCATATACCGCAGTTCTTACTTTATTTAATATGTCTCTAGATTTATTTGCTATGGCATCTAACCTTTGCATTATTTCTGAATCATTATTTTTAACTTTCTTTTTACTTAGCTCTGAATACATAGTAAGACTACTTAATGAAGCGGCTAAGTCGTCGTGTAAATTGCTTGAGATTTCTATCCGCAATTGCAGTTGTCTTGCTTTTTCTAATTCGATTTCTCGGAATTTAAATCCTAGAGCTAAAGAAAATAAAACAATCTCTAACATTGACCCTATCATAATAATATATTCTTGGTAATCTGCTTGGATTAATGCTAGGTTTTGTAAGGCAACTATTGCAGAGGCAATTGCCAAAAAACTGATTGCAAGCCCATAATAATAGATAATTTTTTGATTTTGCTTTAAATACGCATAACAAAAATAAGCATAAAGTAAATTGTAGAATATACCCACACCAATGGCTACATAATTAAAATTACTTGAATAAAAAATTGGGGTTAGTAATGCAGCAATGGATAAACCAATAATTATGATGTATTTGATTTTAAACCAATGTTTTAAGTAAGTTTTTAGGTTTAAGAATCTTTCAGAAAATAAGGCTAAAAAAATATTTGAAAGAAACAGAGAAATGATAAACCCATATTCATTAAATCTGTTATTGTCCCAAATATATTGTTTAAATAAACCATAAATAGATAGCTGGAACGTACCAAAAAACAAGACATAACACATATAATATAAATACGTAATGTCTTTAATACTAATCCATAAAAACAAGTTATATAGTGAAATTAACAAGACAAATCCTGTATAAATACCCCATATTAATTTGCGATTTGAGATATGCTCCGCAATATATGATTCTTCCCAAAAACTAATGGGCAGCTTTAGGTCTCGGTTGGTTTCTGCTCTGACAAATATTTCATACTCTTGATTTTCTATTAAATCAAGAGCAAAAATGGGGTGTATATCTGTAAAATCGCTTTTTTCATCCGGCAAAATATCACCTCCTATTTTTTTTGACATTAGATTTCCTTTTTCATAAATCCAAACTTCTATTTTATTAAGTCTAGAATTTTCGATTTCCATATACCATTTATGACTTGAATTGTTTTTTAAAAAAAACCTAAGCCAAACAGCTTTATCGGTATAACTGAAATTAGGTATTTGGTTGGTTAACTTAAAAAAAGATTGCATGAAATTTCTATTTTCCAAATTTGGAATTTTAAACTGGGTGTTTTTATCAATAAAATATTGAATTTCTATTGAAGTTAGACTTTTTGAATCTTCAAGTAATATATTTTTAGTTTGCTTTTGTGGAATATCTATTTGTGAAGAACTAAAATAGTTAAGGCCTTTAATTCCACCAAAATAGAGTACATTCTTGTCACTTTTAAAACTTGAAAATCCATTAAATTCAAAATCTTGTAATCCATCATTAAGATTAAACCCAAAACTCGTTTGTTTTTTAGGGTCTATTTTTAAAATTCCTTTATTTGTACTTACCCACAAAAAACCCTTTTCATCAATCTCTCCACAATACAAAAAGTCGTTTTGAAGTCCTTTTTTAACATCAAATGAGGATATAATTTTAGCCGTACTATCAATTGTAAACAAACCTTTATCCGAACCTAAATAAAATTTACCCTCTTTATTTTGTTTAATAAATGTCGGTAATATATCCTTTATTATCTTTTTTACTTTTCCATTTTCTATAAAAAAAAGACCATTATCAAATGTCCCAGCAAACCATTTATTGTCAGATAAATGCAAAGAAAATGTCATCTTTTCATTCGGTAACAATCGGTATTTCTCAAATTCATAATTGTTTTTATCATATACCGCTATGCCTTCTTCTGTGCATATGTAAATCTTGCCTTTATATTCTTCAATACTCCTAATAAATGTTCCCGTTGAAGAATTTTTGTAATTAGGCATTTTCATTTTTATTAATCTCCCACTCGTATATCTGGCTAATCCCGACTCTGTGCCTATCCAAATAGTGCCATTATTGCTTTTATGTAGAAATTTAATATGGTTACTTGGCAATGGATTATCATTGCCAATGTTTACAAATGACTTTTTTATTGTTTTTGTATTTTTATCTAAAACCCACAATCCGGTATTTAATGTTCCTAGCCATAGTTCATCGCTTTTTGTTTCAACAATACCTCTAATACTTTGATTAATGATATTGTCTGGAATTGTTTTTGGAAAGGGAATGGTTAAATATCCAAAATTATTTTTGACAAACTGAATTTTATCTATTCCAAAAGGGTCTGTATTTAGCCAAATCACATTGTCTAAATCAATATAAACTGTACTGATATTAGAGTCTGTTAAATCAAATTTCGAGTTTTCATTTTTCCTAAATTCAATTATTTTATTCTTTATTAAATCAAAAATAAGTAGCCCTTTTTGGTCAGTGGCCATCCATATTTTTCCATCATTGCTAATATCAAAATCAAATATTAAAACCTTTGTGTCAATTGTGCTTTTAGGCAGTTGAGTAATTTCATTACTAATCGGATTTAAAATTTGAATGCCTTCATTGGTGGATACATATATTTTAGTCCCATATTTTTTTATTTTTGTGATGGTTAATGATTCCCCAGCAATATTTTGTTTCGACTTTGAAAAGTAAAACTTAGAAATTCCATTCTTATAATATATTATTCCATCATTGGTTTGGAGACAGAATTCATTATCTGAAATAATAATACTTGAATTTTTGGTGCTTGTATAATTTGAATCAAAAAGCCCTTTTTCGTAAAAAGTAGTCCATTTCCCTGTTGTTTTATCTATTTTTATATAACCGGATTTAGAAGCATGTATCCATATGAAATTTTTGTTTGCTAGAAGAGGAAATACTTCTTGGTTTTTGAAATAGCATATAAAATCATCTGTAAAGTAATTGTATTTGTTTAATCCACTTTCTGTTCCAATCCATAAATCTCCATCATTGTCTTCAATAATTCCCCCTATTCTGTTTCCATGGAGCGTTCCTTTTAAATTACTTTGTTTAAAAATTTTTATTTTTCTGCCATCATACGCATTTAGTCCATCTTGAGTCCCAAACCAAATTATTCCTCTTGAATCTTTAAAGATTGAATAAACCGAGCCTTGAGAAAGTCCATTTTCAGTACCAATATGAGTGATTTTAAAAGGAGGAATTTGGGCATTTAAATAATTCTTTAAAAAGAAAAAGAAAAGGGAAATAGAAAAAATTTTAAAAAAGGGCTCTTTCATATCTAAATTGGACGATTCTTTAAAAGTAAATAATCCATTCGTTATTTGATATAAATAAGTATTTAAATTTTAAAATTTTATTGTCAAATTCTATTTAGTATAGTTAAAATTTATAGTTTAATTTAAACAAAATTAGCTTTAATTTGAAAATTCTTTAATAAATGTCGAAATTCGGGTTTTATCACAAACCGAATCTTTAAATGAAAAAAACCTTCCTTAAATGGGCCCTTTCAAGCCTTGTATTTTGCTGTTTTGAATCTTCAGGTCAAGCTCTAAGAACCGATCTCTTTAAAAACATGAAAGCTCGTGCTGTTGGGCCAGCAGCCATGTCAGGTCGAATAACAGCGATTGATGCCGTTGTTTCAAATCCGGATATTATTTACGCAGGAGCCGCATCAGGCGGAGTTTGGAAAACTGAAAATGGCGGTACAACTTGGTCCTCAATTTTTGATGAAAACCCAATAATTAATATTGGAGCGATTGCAATTCAGCAATCTAATCCCTCTGTGGTCTGGGTAGGTACTGGTGAGGGAAACCCACGAAATTCAGTAAATCTAGGAGCGGGTATTTATAAGTCTTTGGATGGAGGAATAACTTGGAAATGTATGGGTTTAGAAAAAACGAAAAACATCCATAGAGTAATTATTGACCCAAGTAATCCAAATGTTGTTTATGTTGGAGCAATCGGAAATCCATTTGCAAATCATCCAGAAAGAGGCGTTTTTAAAACTGTTGACGGTGGGCAAACCTGGGACAAAATTCTATTTACCAACGAGAGTTCGGGGGTGGGCGACATGGTGATGGATCCAAGTAATCCAAACAAGTTATTTGTAAATATGTGGGAACACCACCGTACATCGTATGATTTTAAGTCGGGGGGAAAAGGCTCAGGATTTTATACAACAATAGACGGAGGTAAAAATTGGACAAAATTAACAAATAAAATTAATGGTATTCCAGAAGGTGATTTGGGTCGCATGGGTTTAGCAATTGCTAAATCAGACCCAAATAGAGTTTATGCATTAATAGAATCTAGTAAAAACGCACTTTATCGATCTGATAATGGAGGTATTAAATGGGAAAAGATTAATGATGAAGATGCCGAGACCATTAAAGGAAATCGCCCTTTCTATTTTTGGGATTTGGCAGTAGATACTAAAAATGAGAACAGAGTCTATGGTATTTTTCAGAAGATCTCTATGAGTGAGGATGGGGGCAAAAGTTTTAAAATAATAGTACCTTATGAAGGAGTTCATCCTGACCACCATGCCTTTTGGATTCACCCAGAAGATCCTTCATTTATAATAAATGGAAATGATGGAGGAGTTGCGATTTCAAGAGATAGAGGAAGAAAATGGACGTATGCGGAAACCCTTCCTTTAGGTCAGTTTTATCATGTCAATGTTGACAATGAGATTCCTTATAATGTGTATGGAGGTTTGCAAGATAATGGCTCATGGCAAGGCCCTGGATATACTTGGCAAAATGGAGACATAAAAAGTTGGCATTGGCAAATGACAGTGGGCGGAGATGGCTTTGATGTTACTCCAGACCCAGAAAATTCTCGTTTTGGCTATGGAATGTCTCAAGGAGGGAATTTGGTTCGCTATGATTCACAAACTGGTCAAGATATCTTTATAAAGCCTACAGTTCCAGATCTAAAAACTCGATTAAGATTTAATTGGAATGCAGCATTTGCCATAAATCCTATCGACAAGAAAACAATTTATTATGGGTCTCAATTTGTGCATAAATCTACTGATAAAGGCAACAATTGGGACGTAATTTCTGCAGACTTAACTACTAACAACAAACTTCAACAAAAGGCTTCAGACGAAACTGGAGGACTTACCTTAGATATTACTTCTGCTGAAAACCACAATACTATATTATGTATTGCCCCTTCGCCAAAAAAAGTAGGTGTATTGTGGGTAGGTACTGACGATGGAAACGTGCATGTCAGTAAAGATGAAGGGATAACATGGACAAATTGTACCCCCAATATTACTGGCTTGCCAAAAGAATCTTGGATTCCTCAAATAAGAGCTTCAAGCTTTAATGCTGCCGAAGCTTTTGTAGTAGCTAACAATTACCGACAAGGCGATATGGGGGCTTACATTTTCAGAACAAATGATTATGGACAAACATGGAGTAGAATGGTGGATGACAAAAAAGTAACTGGGTATGCTTTGGCAGTTCAACAAGATACGGAGGAGCCCAACTTGATTTTTGTTGGAACAGAGCAAGGCCTTTATGTGAGTATTGACAATGGATCAAGTTTTACTCAATGGAAAAGTGGTTTTCCTGCAGTTTCTACCATGGATTTAGCCATACAAGAAAGAGAAGCTGACTTAGTAATAGCTACTTTTGGAAGGTCAATCTATGTCTTAGATAACATTAGGCCATTAAGACAAATGGCAAAAACCAATAATAAGATACTGGATCAAAAGATTTCAGCTTTTCAGTCTTCAACCGCTTATTTGGCTAATTATAGAGATCCCGCTGGCGCAGGTTTTGGCGGAGATGCAAATTTTTCAGGTGAGAATAAAAAGAAAGGAGTAACCTTAGCATACTTTTATAATTCGCCAAAAATAGATACAGTCATGTTAAAACCTCTTTCTGTTAAAACCCAAGTTTTAGAAAAAAAGAAAGGGAAATCGAATGCTGAGTTGAAACCAGTTATTATTTCTCTGGCTTCTACTTCAGTTAAAATAGATTCTACAAAAAAAATAGCTGTAAAAAAAGACACAGTTTTCGTAAAAATTTACTCTTCTGAGGGAAAATTAATTCGTACCTTACAGCATAAGCCTGATTCTTCAGGATATCAAGTTTTGCAATGGAATTTAACCGAAAAAGGAATTAGGTATCCAGGCTCCCCAAAGCTAAAAAAAGATGCAGAAGACACAAATGGTCAACCTTTGTTGCCAGGAATGTATAAAGTTGTTTTCGTTGCAGGGGAGGCTAAAGATTCAACTTATTTAGAAGTGAAAACAGACCCAAGAGTAAAAAATTCTTTAGAAGTAACTTTGGCTCAAAAATCATTGCTTTCAAGAATTGAGAAATCAATTAACAAGCTGACTGAAGCCACTGATCGACTGACAGAAGCCGAAGAAATTGTAAAATTGATTCAAACTCAAACTAAGGATAAAGAGGGGAAAGAAGTAATTGCTTTGGCCAAGGAAAGTAAGACAATTCTAGATTCAATAAAAGTTACTAGAGAGCTAATAACAGGAAAAAAAATAGAGAAACAGGGATATGGCAGACCCTACCAATTGACACCTGAAAGCAAACTTTTTGAAACAATTAGGCATATTACAGCAAAGCAAGTGAAGCCAACAAATGCTGATTTAATATTGGTAGAACAGTTTGAAACTCTAACCAAAGAAAGTATTGCAAAAGTGAATTCCTTTTTTATTAATAAATGGGCAGAATTTAGAAAAAAAGTAGAGGCAACTCCATTGAAAGCCTTTAAAGATTATGACCCAATTCCCGAAGGAAATTAGGATTATACTAATTCTTTCATTAAAAAACCAGTAGAATAAAAAATAGATTTTACTGGTTTTTTTTAATACGCTAAAGTAATATTGACAACACTTTTAATGATTCAATTTTTGTCTCAATTTTTGTGAAAACCTATAAAATTTTGAACAAATTAACTTTTCATTCAATTTTAGATCCTGCAAATATAGAATTTAAAGTGGCCTTAGAAATTTATGAATATTCTTTCCCTAAAAACGAAAAGCAAAGTCAAGAAACTTTAATAAAAAGACTTTTATCAGGGCAAGAAAAACTAATAATAGGAAAACTAAAAGAGGAGGTTATAGCAATTGCATTTTTATTTGATTTGATAAATACAGATTTTTTGCTATTAGATTATTTTGCTTTGTCCCCAAAATCAAGGGGTATTGGATATGGGTCTTATTTTTTTAAATACTTAAATACTACTGCTCAATCACAGAATAAAAATTTACTTATGGAAGTGGATCATCCTTCTTTTGGATCAGAGATTGAAAAAAGAAGAGTAGCATTTTATAAAAAAAATGGTTCTGAAATACTTAAAGGCATACCTTATATTTTACCGCCCTTAGACGGCACTTTGCCTACTCGCCAAGTTTTGATGACTATGAATCAGAAAACGGAATTAAGCAAAAAAGAGAAAGAGAATTTAGTTGAAAATTTATATAAACAGGTATATGACAGAAGAATAGGAGACCATTTTTTAAATCAAATTTTGAAAAATATTTGTTAAATCATGTTTAAGAATAAACATTTAAAAATTTTAATAGTCCATATTATTAAATTGCAAATAATTAATTCTATTTAGACAAACATATTATTCAAATACAATTTCAGTTCCTTTTCTTTTTGTAATTCTTCCTACTTTTGCGTAGAACTGGTTTTCGAATGTTAAAAAAGCATCCATTTCAGTTTCAAAATCTGAGGCAACACTAAATAATAATCCACCAGAAGTTTGAGGGTCACAAAAAATTACTTGTTCAGTATCAACAAGACCAGAAAAATGAGAAGATTGTGTTTGATAATTTCGAGAAGTTCCGCCTGGAAAAACACCTTTTGCCGCTAACAATTTAGCTTCTTCAAAAATAGGTACTTCGCTTTTTTGAATTAAAGCGGAAAGATCGTTATCCTCTAACATTTCTAATAAATGACCGACAAAACCAAAACCAGTTACATCGGTCATGGCATGTACTTGCGAAAATTCCCCAAGTTTTTCTCCAATAGTATTTAATGCTGTTGTTGAATTTACTAATTGTTGGTAACCATCGCCAGATAATAAATTACGTTTTTGGGCTGTTCCCAAAATGCCAATTCCCAAGGGTTTAGTAAAATATAAAATATCATTTAGTTTTATTGAATTATTCTTTTTTATATTTTCTTTTCTAATGGTTCCAGTCACAGCAAGACCAAATATTGGTTCTTGGTTATCTATACTATGTCCTCCAGCCAATGGAATTCCCGCTTTTGTGCAAATTTCTTGAGCACCTTTTATTACTTGCTGAGCTACTTCAGCTGGAATTTTGTCAATGGGCCAAACCAAAACTGCAACGGCCATCAAGGGTTTTCCGCCCATTGCGTATACATCACTGATGGCATTGGTGGCTGCTATTCGACCAAAATCATATGGATCATCCACGATAGGTGTAAAAAAGTCTGTTGTGCTTATAACACAAGTGCCATCCTTGAGCTCATAAACTGCTGCATCATCTTTGGTTTCATTCCCAACTAAAAGCGATGGAAAAACAATATTTTGCTTACACCCAGCCAAAATTTCGGCCAGAACGCTAGGCGAAAGTTTGCAACCACAGCCAGCTGCTTTACTATATTGGGTAAGTTTAATTTCCATTTGTTTATAATTTACATTATAAATTTTTTATTGTTTCTATTACTTTCAGTGCATTTATTTCGGAGTCTATGGTATCCGATGGAACCAAAACAATTGATTGATTCTTATTTCTATATCCAAATTCGTAAGATTTGTCATAGTGTAAAAGACTTAGCCGTGCTACATCGGATAGATTACCTTCAGAAAGATGGTGTAAACATAATTTTGTGTTTAACGGACCAAGTTTTGAACTAATTTTAAGTACACAAATTTTTAAATCATCAATTTTTGAAGTAGAATAATCTTTTACTAATTTTTGTACTCGCAATTCAAACGGTATTTCAAGTTTAATAATTGGGGCTTTAAGCATTTGTAACCAGAGTCCATGTGGTATTTTGTTCGAACCTATCGTCTGGGATTCATCTTCTAATATTATATTCTGATTTTGGTCAAGACTTTGAAAAGCGTTAAATAAATCACTATCAAATACTTGCTGGGGGTTTTGAAGGAGTTCATTAATGCTGCCAAAAGCAGAGCCTTTATGGTGTGCATGAAATTCAAGGTCAACAGTTTGAATTGCTTTTTGCTTTAAAGTTTTTAACACTTCTGTTTTTCCACTTCCAGTTTTCCCTCCTAAAAGAATGATTTTTTTGTCTTTTTGAAAATAGGTTATTAGTTCATTTCTGAACGACTTGTAGCCACCATCTAAAATCATAGCTTCTAAACCAGCGGTATTCATTAGCCAAGCGAAACTGCTGCTACGCATACCGCCTCTAAAACAATAAATAAAAACTTTTTTATTAGCAGTGAGGGTTTTTACATAATTAATAAATTCCACCATTTTGGGGGAGACAATTTCAAGTCCACGAGTTACAGCGATGTCTTTTCCGTGATTTTTGTATAATGTTCCTATTTCTGCTCGTTCACTATCTTCAAATAATGGTAAGTTTATTGCATGAGCTATATGCCCATTAGAATACTCAATTGGGGCTCTTACATCAATGAGAAGTTCGTTTTTGCTTTTTAATAAAAAATCATTAATTAGTAAGGTGGGCGCCGTCATATTCACAAAAATAAAGCTAAACCATGGATATTGCTAATTATTACAAATTTACAAGATATTTTAGTTTACCTCAGAAGTATCATTATTTTCTAATTTCAATTGGAGTGCCTATTTCTACATGATTAAATAGTTCTTCTATTTCAGTATTTGTAAGTGCAATACAGCCAAAGGTCCAATCTTTGAATCTATGAAATTTGCCTACATTCAACGTGTTGTTTTTTAATCCGTGGATTTTAATATCTCCACCGGCATTTTTATTTTTACTCTTTGCAAATGCTCTTTCTTTTTCATTTGGGTAGGAGAGCCCCAGATTTAAATGATATGCACTATTTGGATTTTTATCGTTAATAGTATAAAATCCTTCCGGCGTTTTGCCGTCACCTTCAAACTGTTTATGGCCCAAGGGCTGAAATCCTAAGGAGACTTTATAGGTTTTAACTTTTTTTTCGTTTTCAAATAGTATTAATTTTCTTTGACTTTTTAAAACTAAAACTTTAGTTATTTTAGCATTTGGGGGAATAGATTTTTCAGGAATTAAGGTATAAATCAATAGGCTTATCAAGAAAGCCAATAAAATTAACAAAAAAATAACTACTGATTGTTTCATTACAAAATTAAATTTATACAAAATAAAAAGTCATTTATTTATTGGAAGCTTATTTTAATCTCAGATTTAATAATTCAAGTAGTATTATTTTAAAGAATTTAAATAATATTTCCGTATTCCAATAATAATAATTCCCAATATACTGTACCAAATAAAGAATGGGATTACATAAAAAATTAAACCCAAAGAAAGCATTATTGAAATAATTAATAACTGAAAACCAAGTCCATATAAAGAAAGCAAGGTCATAAACCAATTTGGGAAATTCGATCGCAAATAAGCATTTCTGTCTAATATATATATGGTTCTATCGAAGGCGCCATAAAAAAATAGATACAAATTAAACATGATTTTAGCCATTTTTTGACTCTCATTTGGGAATGCTATCGGTTCTTTTGTTTCAAAAATTTGGCTTGTGGTATCTCCACCATCTGTTTTATTTCTTAAAATAACATAATAAAAATTAAATAAGGTGCCTTGTAACTGAATACATATAAATGCAAGAAAGGTTAATAATACAGTAGTATGTGTGACAAAACCAATTGTAAATAAAAGAAGAAAGTTAATTATAATGTCAAAAATTGAATCTAAATATCTGCCAGTATAAGAAGGTGTGTTTTTTGCTCTTGACAACTCCCCATCCATACCATCAATTATTGATTTCAGAATTAAGAAAATACCCGCCCAAATAAAACTATTGTTTAAAATACAAGAAACAGAAATGAGTCCACAAACTCCAAAAACTAAAGTGAGATGGATAGGTGTGACAGTTGTTTTCTTTAAATACCTTATAATAAATTTAGCCAATGGTCTCCCATAATCAGATAAATCTATAAATTTTGACTCATCAGATAGTTTTGGCATAAGGTTCTATAAAACAGTATAAGTACTAATGAAATTTTATTATAAATAAGATAACCACTGTTACCACAAAATAGTTTGATAACAGCCTTTTTATGTTGATAGGTATGATTAATTATTAAGATTAGTTTACTTGGGCGAGAAAAATAGTATTTTTATAAAAAATCGAGTTCTTTTTAGAAGAAACGCTTTAAAATATTCAATTTTGTACATAATAAAAACGTAATCAATGAGTAATAGCTTCACCCATCTCGATACAAAAGGAAATCCCAGCATGGTTGATGTGGGAGAAAAAAGTATTACTCACCGCTCAGCCACAGCAAGAAGCATTGTGGTTGTAGATGATGAAATAATGCAACAATTTGAAAATGAAGATATTTTTACAAAAAAAGGTCCTGTGTTTCAAATAGCAATAATTGCTGGAGTTATGGCAGCAAAAAAAACAGGAGACCTTATTCCCCTTTGCCATCCCTTAGGCTTAGATAATTGCCAGATTTCGGTTAAAATAATAGCTAAAAATGAAATCGAAATTCTTTGTACCGCGTTACTAAAAGGAAAGACAGGGGTAGAAATGGAAGCATTAACCGGTGCCAGCATTGCTGCTTTGACTATTTATGATATGTGCAAAGCCTTGTCTCACAACATTGTAATAAAAGAAACACGACTAATTGAAAAAACGGGTGGGAAAAAAGACTTTAAATTGGGAAAATTATCATGAATAAAAAACATCAAAAGCATGGAAAGTTAAAAAAGCCAGATTTTGGTTTTTTTGGAAGAAACGAATTCTCATTTTTAGGAGCCCCATGTGATGTAATTGAAAATGTATGTTCTCAAATAATTAAATATTTAGACAAAAGTCTAAATACTGCTTATGTGGATGCAGATCATGGAAGCAACGAACTTAACAATGATTCAAAATTTAATGTTTTTCAAGATAAAATAAGCTTTAAAAGAGTTGACAAAAAACGAGTTTCAATTATTGATCAGAAGTTTTTACTGAGTGATCAAGATTTGATTTTGGTAAATGGCAATCACTTCCAAGCAGAAAAGCAAGTTGTATTTATTCATTCTAAGAAAGAGGCGTCTTTACAAAAGAGATTATCAGAACTAACTGATATTAAGGCATTTGTGCTTTGCGAAAATCAAATTCAAATTTTTGAATGGTTAAAAACCGAGATTCCAAATTATGAAAATATTCCTATTTTCTATATAAATGAATTAGAAACAATAGCTCAATACATTTCTGAAAACTGCAAAATTGTGTCTTTGAAAGTTATAATACTTTCTGGAGGAAAAAGCATTCGGATGGGCGAAGACAAAAGCAAGATTCATTACCATGGCATGGCGCAACAAGACTATCTAATCGGATTGTGTAGTCAATTAGGTATAAAAGCGTATGTTTCGTGCAGAGAGGAACAAACAGAGCAAAATGGACACCCGACTATATTGGATAAATTTATTGGCTTGGGACCTTATGGTGGAATACTTTCTGCTTTTCAAGAAGACCCTGATGCAGCATGGATGGTAATTGCATGTGATTTACCATTGATTGGAAAACCAGAAATTGAAGACCTAATTTCAAAAAGAAATCCGACAAAATTTGCAACGGCTTATTTTAACCCTGAAACCGACTTGCCAGATCCGCTTTTTACTATTTGGGAGCCCAAAGCCTATTTAAGTCTTCTTTCGTATTTAAGCTTGGGATATTCTTGTCCCAGGAAAGTGTTAATAAATTCAAACATTGAATTAGTGCAGTTACCCAAGCCAGAGGTCTTGAAAAATGTGAATACTCCAGAGGATCGTTTTGAAATAATGAATTTAATTGAGAATAAAAGGTAGAATTTTAATTCTATAAAAAATAATTTTATTTTTTTACGTATTCAATTTGTACTGTATCATTTTCAAAAGTTGGCACTAAATATCCTCCAGAATCTAAAGAAGTTTTTGGAAATGCTAAAGATAAATTTGACCAGTTTCTTTTATCAACTTTGGTTTGAAAAAGAAAAACTTTCGTTAAATTAGGTAAAGATTTTAATGGATAAATTCCTTTTTCAGTTATATTAGTGTTTGTCAGGTTCAACATCTGCAAATTTTGAAGTTTAACTAATTTAGCTAAATCACTATCAGAAATTGCACTTTGGTTTAAATGCAGTACCGTAAGGTTTGTAAGTTTGCTGAGCACTTCCCCTAAATTAGATATTCGATCTAAATTCCCAGCTTTTAACCAAATTATTTGTTTTTTGATTGCTAAGAGTAAGTTTAAATTTTGAGCGTTTATCTTTTTGTTTCCGGAAATATTAACTGACAAATAATTAGAATTTAGTCCAATAGGTGTTACTACTGCTCCTATATTTTTCAATTCTTGAATGACACTTTGATCCGCTTGGGCTATTTCTTCACTAGGAATGTTTGAAATTACATTTTTTGAATGTGAGCTTTGCAAAGCAAGGAGCAATGGGAGTACTTCAGTTGGCTGTTTTAGCTCTTTTACCTTTTTATCAAAACTAGTTCCTTCTGATATCCACCAGCTTATTAGCTTTATTTCGGCTTCAGTTGGTTGAGGCTTACCCTTGGGAGGCATATGTTCCTTTTCGGTTTCGTCTAAAATCAACCTTTTATAAATCAAACTATTTAGAGGCTGATTTGGAATAATTCCATTCGGGTGTTCCCCACCTTTTAAAATAAATTGTTTTGAATCTAACCTAAGTTCTCCTTTTTGTTTTTTGGAAGAATGGCAAGAAAAACATTTTTCTTCCAAAATAGGAAGTATGACTGAATCGAATACTTTTTCTTCTTGAATATTAGCAATTTCTTTTCTTTTAATTTTAATTGTTTTTTCTTTAAAGCTCAAGTAATCCTCCCCATGTGTAATGCTCCCACCTAAATGCCCAGTTATTACCAAAAGAAACGTTACCAATATCCAACCTAATTGCTGAGCCAATGTATAGCTTCTAAGAAAATATAACAGTCCGGTAAAAAGTGTTAGAATAATGCCCGCCCATTGATGTTTTTCGGCTAATTCTTTTTCATAACCCCCACTTTGAAATAACAAATAGCCTGAAATGCACGTAAAAATAGAGAGGATAAAAGAGAGCAAAAGAATCATCGGCATAACAGTACTAATGGCTTCATTTTTCCATTTAATACTTATGGTTTTTAAAATAATAGCTAATACTAAAAAGCCAATAGGTAAATGCACAAATAATGGATGAAAACGCCCAATAAATTCTAATATCATTTTTTATATCGGGCTTTAATTAGGTTTAACATATGAACATTTATTTCCCATTGATTTGCAACCGGTTGATTAGTAAAAGGCAGGGTGGCTAAATAATTGGGTGGACCAAATTCGGTTAAAAATGTAATGCGTTTTGCACCAAATTTGTCCCTGTTTTCTACGGCCTCGTCCCACCATTTTAAATGTTTTTCCAAAGTATATTTCCATTCTGGTGCTCGGGGGTCATTTACTTGAGGCCCTTCTTCGTGACCAATTCGAGCATGAATATGGGCTACTTTTTTTAATGCAATATCTACCGTTTCGGTTTGGTTATCAAGCATAGATTCATGAACATTGGTCCAGTGTGAAATATCCAAAGTAAGTTTCATTTTTTCGTGTTTTTCTAGAAACAGGCGAGTGATATGGGCGGCGAAACACATTCTACCTCTATGCGTTTCATGCAATATTTCAATTCCTGTTTTGGCTTCTTGCTCAATAGTAAAAGTAATCAATTGGCTATTTTGCTCAAAGGAAAAAAAATCTTTTCCTGAATGACAATTGATATATAGGGGTTTTTGAGAAGTATTGCTTGATGCAGCCATAATGGAATCTTTAAATTGTTTTTCATGGTTATGAAAATTAATATCCGAGCCAGCACAAAGAAAGCCCACTTCCAATTGGTGTTTTTGCAAGGCATCAAAAAGTTTTTTTTGGTCGTTTTCTTTTAAGGGCCACCATACTTCTATGCCATCATAGCCTTCGCTTTTTATTTTTTGACAAAACATGTCTATTGTTCCATCAAATCCCCAACTTGTACCTAGTACCAAGACCTCTAAATTTGTTTTATGAGGATTATTAAAAGTTTTTGGATTTGCAGTAATAGCTACAGTAGATGCCAAAGAATTGGCAATAAAGCTTCTTCTCTTCATAAAGATTGAATCGCAAATTATTTTTTGAAGTTAAAATCAATATATTTAAAACTATTTTAAATAAAATTAATTAATCAAAAATAAGTAAAAACCCCTATTTATTCTATTTAAGGAACAATAATATTTTTAACTTTTTATAAATATTGTTTTAATATTAATAGAATTAAAGAAAATACTAAAAGAGTTAAAATGTATAAATTCAGCTATTTAAGCCAAATTTCCATAGCTACATCAGCTCTTGCGTATAGAGAGGAAAAGTTTTTTATTTGAACAAATTCAAGCTTTTTATAAAGTGAAATTGCTGAAAGTAGACTTGAATTTGTTTCTAGATAGACTCTTTTAACTCCTAATTCTTTGGCTTTTGTTAATGCAGCTTCTCCTATAATATAACCAATTCCAATGCCTCTTGAATTTTCTGTAACACCCATTTTACATAGTTCAAAACTCTGATTTTCAATTATTTTTAATGCTGATGTTCCAATGAACTTCCCATCATTTTGGGCTAATATAATTACTCCACCATGATTTAAAAAATATTTTTCTGGATTTTCAAGGGAATCTATGTCACCTTTCTCAACTTTAAAATATTTTTCAATCCATTCGTAATTAATTTGTTTAAATGCTAGCTTATGATTTTCATTCTGAGGGTCTAGTTCAATTATTCTAAGCATTTATTTTAATTAATACTGTAGGACAAAAGTAAAAATAAAGAGTTAAAAATTCATATAATTGTAGGTAGAGCATAGATGGAAAAGACTTTTAAAGTAAATAAATGGACGAAATTAGTGTTTAGGCAAATTCACACATTTGTCAATTACAATACTCCAAAAAAGGCATTTGATTATGATATCACACCAAAAAATATCATATTTTTAGTTCAATTGAATGCAAATAATAATAATTTTCTTAAATTGAACCGTTATTTGAAACCTAAATAAAATGGAATATAAAAAATTCGCCTTAATATTTTCTCTTCTTCTTTTTTTTGGATTTACTTACATAAATAGTGGCTGTAGTTTACAGTCAAAAATAGACTACAGCACTCAAGTTAAGCCCATATTAAATAAACATTGTATAGCATGCCATGGAGGTGTGAAAAAACAGGGCGGGTGGAGTCTACTTTTTGAAGAAGAAGCCTTGGCTAAAGCGAAATCAGGGAAATTTGCCATTGTGCCAGGAGACGCCTCTTCCAGCGAAATGATTAAAAGACTTCACCATAAAGATACAGAGGAAAGAATGCCTTATCAAAAAGAACCGTTAAAAGAAGATGAAATAGCGATTCTAACAAAATGGATAGATGAGGGAGCTAAATGGGGGGAGCACTGGGCGTATAAATCGGTATCAAAGCAAGAAGTGCCTTCAGAATCTTCAGATTGGGTTCGAAACGAAATAGATAATTTTATTCTTTCAAAAGCTAAAGAAAATGGTTTAAATACATCAAAACAGGCTGACCCCATTACATTAAGTAGAAGAGTTAGTTTAGATTTAGTGGGTTTTCCGTTAAGAAACAAAGCGGAAGCATTTTTTGTCAAAAATCCAAGCGAGGAAAATTATGAGAACTATGTTGACAATCTTTTGTCTTCGCCTCAATTTGGAGAAAAATGGACTTCCATGTGGTTAGACTTGGCTAGATATGCAGACACAAAAGGATATGAAAGAGATGATTCAAGGAATATTTGGCGATATCGCGATTGGCTCATTACTGCATTTAACGAGGATATGCCATACAATCAATTTTTAACAGAACAATTGGCTGGAGACCTATTGCCTAATCCAACTGAAAACCAATACATAGCAACTGCTTTTCACCGAAATAGTATGACAAACGATGAAGGTGGCACAGACAATGAGGAGTTTAGAACCGCAGCAGTATTAGATCGCGTTAATACTACATGGGAAACACTCATGGGAACTACTTTTGCTTGTGTTCAATGCCATAGCCATCCTTATGACCCATTCAAACATAATGAGTACTATAAGTTTATGGCCTTTTTTAATAATACTCGCGACGAAGATACTTTTGATGATTACCCAAAAATTCGTCATTTTGATTCAACTCAAAGAGTGAAACTCCATAGTTTAGAAAATTGGTTGGGGAAAAACGTTTCTAGTCAGGAAAAGAAAAACATTGCGAATTTTATTAAAACCTTTCAACCTAGCTATAACTCTCTTACTTGTGATGAATTTGTAAATGCCGAACTTTCTGACACAAAGTGGCTTGCAATGAGAAATCACGGAGTTGCTAGATTGAAAAATGTAAACTTAAGCGGTAAAAACAGTTTGATGCTTCGATTAAAAATTTATTTACCGGGAGGGTCTCTTTTAGTTAGAAAAGAAAACATTAATGGTGAAATTGTAGCTATAATCCCTGTAAATAAAGTGAAACCCGAAGGTGGCTGGCAGATTCAAGAAGTGCCTCTTTTTATTAATAAGGGAAAACACAATTTGTATTTTACTTATCAAAACAATGCTTTACTCGACCCAAACAAAAGTGGTATTCAGTTCGACTGGTTCTATTTTAATGCAGACTTCCCTCAAAAAAAATCTCCAGAATATTTGGTTCAAAAACAAAATTATTGGGATTTAGTAAACGCTTCCACACAAGCTACCCCAATTATGGTTGAAAACACAAGCGACCTTTTTCGAAAAACTCAGGTTTTTAATAGAGGAAGTTGGCTTTCTAAAGGAGAGGAGGTGAGTGCAAATGTCCCTAAACTATTTGGTGGATTAGAAAAAAATGCACCTAACAATAGGCTTGGACTTGCCCAATGGATGACATCTCCCAATAACCCTTTAGTGGCACGCACGCTCGTAAATCGTCTTTGGGAACAACTTTTTGGCGTTGGTTTAGTAGAAACTTTGGAAGATTTGGGGTCACAAGGAGCTAACCCAACTAATAAAGAATTATTAGATCATTTAAGTTATTCTTTTATTCATAATTACAAATGGAGTGTAAAAAGATTATTAAAAGAAATGGTTATGTCAGCCACATATCAGCAAGATTCCAAGTTAAGTAAAGAAGGATTAAATAAAGACCCAAGTAATAAATTTTTAGCTCGAGGGCCACGTGTGAGGCTTTCAGCCGAACAAGTTAGAGACCAGGCATTGGCTGTATGCGGAGTGTTAAGTACCAAAATGTATGGAAAACCGGTAATGCCATTTCAGCCGCAAGGTATTTGGCTTTCACCCTATAATGGGGCAAAATGGAAAAAATCAGAAGGAGAAGATCAATATAGAAGGGCAATTTACACCTTTTGGAAACGAACTAGCCCATATCCTAGTATGCTAAGTTTTGATGGAGTAGGTAGAGAAATTTGTGTTTCTCGAAGAATACGCACCAATACCCCACTTCAAGCTTTGGTTACTCTCAATGATTCGGTGTTTATTGACTTATCTAAAAAGTTAGCTTCTAAATCCTTTATTTTTAAACAAGAAAAAGAAAGCATAAAAAAAGCATACAAAATGGTTACCGGTAAAGAAATATCTCAAGCAAAATTAAATAGTCTCTCACATCTTTATTCTACCTCAATTGCTCAATACAAACTTAAACCCGAATTGGCTAAATTACTTTCTTATGGAAGAAAAGAAGAAGAAATTATTTCTTTTGCAGGAATGGTATTGGTTTGTAATTCAATATTAAATCTTGATGAAGTTATAACTAAAAGCTGATATGTCATACCTAAGAGATAAAATTTTTATAGAAGCAATTAAAGCTAAATTACAAAGAGAAACAAGAAGAAATTTTCTCAAAGAAAGCTTTTTAGGCCTGGGTGGATTGGCGATGGGAAGCCTTTTGGCTTGTGAAAACTCAAGCAAAACAAATGCAGGGCAAACCGTTTTTGATCCAAAAAATCCATTAGCCCCCAAAGTGCCACATTTTGCACCTAAAGCTAAATCTGTAATTTATTTACATATGGCCGGTGCTCCGTCGCAACTTGAGCTTTTTGACTATAAACCCGAGCTGATGAAACTCGATGGACAAGATTGTCCTCAATCTTTTCTTGAGGGCAAAAAATTTGCTTTTATTCGTGGAGTTCCTAAAATGTTAGCTTCACCAGCGGTTTTCAAACAACATGGGCAATCTGCTGCATGGATTAGCAACTATTTACCACATCTTAGTACCGTTGCCGATGAACTCAGTTTTTTAAAAGCGGTAAATACAGAACAATTTAACCATGCTCCCGCACAACTGCTTATGCAAACGGGACATGCACGGATTGGTCGCCCTAGTATGGGGGCTTGGGTGACTTATGGTTTGGGAACAGAAAATAGTGATTTGCCAGGCTTTGTAGTGCTTACTTCTGGCGGAAATAATCCCGATGCTGGTAAAAGTATTTGGGGAAGTGGATTTTTGCCCTCCGTTTACCAAGGAGTACAATGTAGGTCTGTGGGAGATCCAGTTTTGTACCTCAATGACCCAGACGGAATAAATCGGGATTTAAGAAGGGCTTCGATTGATGCAATTAATCAAGTGAACCAGTTAGAACACGATGAATATGGTGATCCAGAGATCTTGAGCCGAATAAGTCAGTATGAAATGGCGTATCGCATGCAGATTTCAGTACCTGAGGTTATGGACATTAAAGATGAGCCGGCCTATATTCATGAGATGTATGGCACAAAACTTGGAGAAGCTTCTTTTGCTAATAATGTGCTTTTGGCAAGGAAATTAGTAGAAAAAGGCGTTCGTTTTGTTCAGCTTTTTGACTGGGGTTGGGATACCCACGGAAATGTAGCCAGTGGGTCGATAGATGCCGGCCTAGAAAACAAATGTCGAGAAACAGATAAAGCTACCACGGCTTTATTGCTAGACTTGAAACAACGTGGACTTTTAGAAGACACCTTGGTAGTATGGGGTGGGGAGTTTGGCCGCACGCCAATGGCCGAAAACCGGGAAGGTAAACCCAATGCTTTTAAAGGCCGCGACCACCATGCAGAAGCTTTTACCATGTGGATGGCTGGTGGCGGAATAAAAAAAGGAGTTACTCATGGGGAAACAGACGAAATGGGTTACACGCCAATTTCGGGAAAAGTGAACCCACATGACATTCAAGCTACCATATTAAACCAACTCGGTTTTGATCATGAAAAACTCACGTATGAGTTTCAAGGCCGAAACTACAAACTTACCGATTTAGAAGGGAAGGTGATTCGTGAGCTGGTTTCCTGAGGAATAGTTTTTTATTCAAAGATAATCTTTTTTAAAAAAACACATAAAATTGAAAACCACTAAAATTGAAACTTTACCATTATAAGTGGGAAACATACTCAAATAATGTAATAGATTTTATAGATAATTCCTTCTATTTGGTAAGTAATCTATAAAGCAGATAGCCATATCTTCAAATCCTGTAATTTTTTTAAGATAGAATCTTCATTTTGAAAATTATTCTTGATTTCTGATTTAATAGAATCTTTAAATCTGATAATTTCATTTTTGTTGTTGTTAAATGTCACAACTAAATCATTTACTCTTATTATCAAATCTGACATTCCCAAGCTAAACTTGTTGTTCAACTTGGAAAAGTTAATTTCAAAGTCACTAAATATTTGCAAAAGGGGAAAAATGTCCTCATTAGTTTTTTCACTTAATGGTTTTTCGACAATCTTTTCATAACTGATAAAAAAGTCTTTCAATAACTTCTTTAATTCTAGATTTTCATCGCTACTTGGTAACACTTTGCTATTATTAAAAGCCACCAATTGTTGATAAATAGCCCTAGTTTCATTTTGAGAATAAATAAAGAATTCGCTTTTTCCCTCCAAAAATAAATCACTTCTTCGATAAATATCATTTAAATACTCAGGAATTGATCCAATAATTGAGTACAGACTTCTATATTTGCTTATCCATTCATTACTTTCTATACCACCTTGATTCAATAATTTTAAATATTGATATACTAGTTTTCTGTCGTTTTGAAAAATGTTATTCAAAAAAAATACTGATGTTCTTTGTATTGGCTTTAAATTAAAAACTGTGTTTTCTGAATATTCAACAAATTCATTGAAACCTTCAACCCTTTTACTTACATCTAAAATGAACTGATCTAAATCGAAAGTTAGCATGTCAAAGTTTTCTTTTTGTGTTTCAAGAACTCTATTATTTTCTGAAATTTTGGAATTCTTTGCTTGTAAATTAAAAATTTCTATTTGCTTTTTATTCTGATATACTTGAGTTTTAAAAACCAAAAAAGTTAAAAAAACACTAATCAAAGTGACAAATGGATTCATGATTGAGATAGAATCTCCAATATTTTGCGATTTAGAAAAATCAATAGAGCTTGAGAATTGAGTAAATAAAATTGGACTTAACAAAGAAAAAAGGAGAAAGACAATCATGCAAATCAATAACAACTTGAACAACTTGGGCTTTGGCCAAACTGCTGCTTCTTCAAGTTTCTTTAATTCTTCCATAATTTAAAAATTTATAATGTAATTTTGTACAATAATTTTAATTTTTGTTCACTACTAAAATTTTTACTAAAATTCCCTATTTCCCCTTTGCTTACACTTTCCATTTCTGCTCGTTTCTATCTTATAAACCAACTTTTTTAAAACTTGCTTACGTTTTCTAAATGCAATTTTCTTTCATAAATCATAACCTTCAAATATATAAAATATAATTTGCCATAGCAATTGATAAAGTTAAAGACTACAAAACATATTTAAAAAGACAATTACTTTTCTAATCTGAAAAGTAAAAAAGCTAGATTTTTTACAAATTGCCTTTCCCCTTTAATTTAAATTACAAGGAAGTGTTTTTAAAAGATATATTTTTTGCCTTTTTTGAAGCTAATTGTAAGTGATTGTATTTTCCCCTTTTCAAAATTATGATTTAAATTTCCTTTTCGAGACAGATTCAAACGAAACAAATACTATTTATTGATTAAATGCTTTTACATAAATACAATCCGCTTTGGATTGCAGATTTCAATTCAATAAAAAACATAATTCACGAAGCCCTAAGTCCTTTGTATGTTTCCATTTTGCATGTTGGAAGTACCTCAGTACCTCATTTGGGTGCGAAACCCATTATTGATATTGACTTGGTTTACGATACAAATATTGGTTTTGAAGAAATAAAAAATGGTTTAGAGAAAATTGGGTATTTTCATAATGGAAATCAAGGAATAGATGATCGAGAAGTTTTTAAAAGAAAAAAGGGAATTAATTTGGATAGAAATCTGGATGGTATTAGTCATCATCTTTACGCTTGTCCTGAAGGAAGCAAAGAATTAGAAAGGCATCTATTATTTAGAGATTACTTAATTTCTAATACCAAAGCTCGACTCCAATATCAAAATATAAAGATTCAATTGGCAAAAGAAGCTGGACAAGACAGTAAAGTATATGCGGGATTGAAAGAGTTAGAGGCAAAGGAATTTATAAATGATTGTATTTTGAAAGCAAAAACATTTTGATTTCTATAAAATAATTTACTCAAGTATTTGTAAAACAATTGATTATGAATCCAATTTTTTATAAAAATGAATTGTTTCGCAGAAAATTTATGCTTCAAATGAGAAAATTCGAACTGAATTTATTTAAAACAAGAACAAATTAGAGCATTCGTGACATAAAAATCTCCAATCCCTTTAATGATTGCTTCTTTTCATGAAGGCTTTCATTGCAGATTCGTTTCATTTTCATAAGCAAATATTTACACCTTCCTTACCCCCGTATTTCCACCACCCTCTAAGGTTAAACTCACTGGGGTGTTTTTCCTCCAGGCCCCTCTCGTAAAATCTGGAATATCTATTGTTTTTCCTCTTTTAGCAACTGACATTTCACTAGCGTGGGCCACAGAACTCCAAGCGGCGGCATCGTAAACATCTTGATCTAATGGTAAACCATTTCTAAGGTTATCTATTAATCGCCAGTCCATCATAAAATCCATGCCGCCATGCCCTCCAATGGCTTTGGCAATTTCGCCAATGTGTTTTACAAGAGGAGTAGTATATTTTTTTTCTATTTCTTTTAATTCTTTCTCACTCATCCAAGATTCTCCTAAGGCAATTTTGCCTGGCTCAGGCCATTTTTGGGCAATTCCTTTTGTTCCGCTTAAAAGGTGTATTCTAGAATACGGACGAGTAGAAGTAACATCGTGTTGCAGCATTATTGTTTTCCCTTTTTGAGTTTTAATTATCGAAGTATTCATATTTCCTCGAAAGGGCTTACCAACAAATTCATTATAAAATGGATCCTTAGCCGCTAGGTCTTTGGCCATGTCTCCCATTTGAAAATCGTTTGAAGAAATGGCTACTAAATGGTCAAAATTATCGCCTCTATTAATATCTAAACACTGAGAAATGGGTCCCAATCCGTGAGTTGGATAAATATTTCCATTTCGATTTGCATTTTCTCTAAGCCTCCACATGTCGGAATAAGAAGAAATTTTAAAATTGGCTTCCAAAAGATTGTGAATATACGCTCCTTCGGCATGAATTAGTTCGCCAAATACTCCATTTCTTGCCATATTGAGGGTCATTTGCTCGAAAAAATCATAGCAGGTGTTTTCTAACATCATGCAATGTTTCTTAGTTTTTTCCGAAGTTTCAACCAATTGCCAACATTCATCTATAGTTTTAGCAGCTGGAACTTCAATGGCGGCATGTTTTCCTTGGTTCATGGCATAAACAGCCATGGGCGTGTGTAAACTCCAAGGGGTGCAGATATAAATCAAATCTAAGTCTTTGCTTTCGCACATTTGTTTCCACCCGTTTTCACCGCTAAAGGCTCTTGCCTTAGGAAGATTGGCTTTTTCTAAAACTAATTGTTGCTTTTCTACTCTTTTGGAGTCTTTATCGCATAGTGCTACGATTTCAACGGCTGAAATTTGGCTCATTCTCTTCACGGCACCCGGCCCTCTATTTCCTAAACCTATAAACCCAATGCGAACTTTTTCTAATTTAGGTGCGGCATAGCCACACATATTAAAAATTTGTGCTTTGGGTTTATACGAATCACTATTTTTATCTATGGCATGGGCAGGCAGATTTATTAGTGCTGCTCCTGTTCCTAATCCTAAATTTTGTAAAAATTTTCTTCTGTTCGAATTCATTTTATTTAATGTTTTATTTTTCAACGAAGTTAAGAAAAACTATTTTAACTTTTATTACTAATGCGAATTAAGGGTTAAAATGCAAAGTTCAAAAAAGCAGCAGCTAATTTTCCAAAAATATGGACTTGTAGTCCTTTGATTGAACGAACTTTACTTGCTCTCTGGATGTCCGTTTTTTCTATTAACCAATTGAAGAATCCTTCTATAGGTTGACGAATAGTCGACACTGCTTTTGAAAACTGAAAATTGTATGCTCTGTCCCAATATTTCAAAGCATGGCTCTGGCCTTTTACAGCT
>JANOMP010000314.1:0-1820 GCA_031420365.1 Cytophagaceae bacterium | reverse complement strand
CAAATATTTCCTTCTGCAACTGTTGAAGTAAACATATTAATTGCAAAACGTGAAAGTTGGAACAAGAAAGTACAAGCCGTTGCTGTAAAAGGAGATTATAAAATTGGTACTTCTATAAACGATTACCTAAACAAGAACGGAATATTATTGAATGATTTATCCAAAGAAAGTTGGGTAATTCTTTCAAAATCGGACTATGAAATAAAAAACAAAATTGCGGAAACAGGAAAGCAATTAAAGGACTGGAAACTTGAGTTTAATAGAGGTTTTCTTACAGGACTTAATGACGCATTTTTCATTTCAGATGAGCAGAAAAGTTCATTAATTCAAAAAGATTCAAAAAGTTTTGATATAATCAAACCACTTTTAAGAGGACGAGAAATCAGAAAATATAGTTACTCTTTTAATGACAATTATGTGCTATTTCCTCATAACGGAACAAAAGATAAAGAACGTATTCAGGTAGAAAGAGATTATCCAGTAATTTATGAACATCTACTAAAATTTAGAGATAAAGATTCTGAACTCGTCAAGCCAAATAATAAAGGTGAAATTCAAACTTTAATTGAACGGTCAGACCAAGGTGACCATTGGACAAATTTGAGAAATTGTGCATACATAGATGCTTTCGAAAGTGAAAAACTAGTATGGCTTTCCATCTCTGACAAACCAGCTTTTGCATTTGACAATAAAGGTATGCACTTAACAGCTCCTGCATACATAATGACAAGTCATTGCAATAAATATTTAATGACGGTTTTAAATTCCAAAACAATGGAATGGTATTTAGATAAAGTTTCATCATCTACAGGAGTTGGAACTAATCAATGGTCTAAAATATTTGTGGAGCAATTGCCAATTCCAGAATTGGAAGAAACAGAAAGAAAGCCTTTCGAAACCCTTTCCGAATATCTCATTTACCTAAATGACCCCAAACAAGAACCTGTTTTAGAAAAAGTAAGCAATGAAGCAGTAAGTCAGGTTTTTGAAGACTTGGTAAATATGATGGTGTACGAACTCTATTTTGGAGAAGAGATGAAAACCAAAGAAATAGATGTGTTGCAATTTGTAACCGAAAAAGCATTTCCAGACATTACAGAAGCAAAAGATAAAAAAGCGGTTATTCAAAAAGTATATTACGAGTTGCAACAAAAAGACAATGCCGTACGCAACCGTATTTTGGTAGCCAGTAGTAGAAGTGAAACCATTGCAAGGATTAATCAATTATGAATTACGAATCTGAGAATTACGAATTGAGGCAGTATGGTAATTTTAATACCTTTAATTACGAAATATGAAACAAATAGCAGACTTCAACACAAATGATATCATATATAGCTACAGCTTAATACGATTCAAAACCGTAATTCGTAATTTCATAATTCATAATTGACTATGAAGAAGGATAATGTGGTGCAGATTAAGAGTTATGCTTTTGCCGTAAGAATTGTAAAAGCTTGTCAGTATTTGAATAACGAAAAGAAGGAATTTATTTTAAGCAAACAGCTTCTGCGGTCAGGTACATCAATTGGAGCAAACATAGAAGAAGCAATAGGTGGTCAATCAGATAAAGACTTCTTTGCAAAATTGACTATTGCATATAAAGAAGCAAGGGAATCACATTATTGGATTAGACTATTAAAAGATACTGATTATCTAAATCAAGAAGAAACAAACAGTTTAATCAATGATGTTGAGGAGCTTTTAAAGATTATTGGCACCATCCAAAAGACAATGCGAGAAAATCGTAATTCATAATTTCATAATTCGTAATTTCGTAATTCGTAATTTCGTAATTCGTAATTTCGTAATTCGTAATT
>JANOMP010000313.1:0-11664 GCA_031420365.1 Cytophagaceae bacterium | reverse complement strand
GCTTGATGCCACCGAAGGTGTTCTTCCGATTGGCCATCTACTCGGCCCGTCCAGACTTTAGGTTTTGCGTACATTTTTTATAAAATTAATTCCCCAATTTTCCAAACATTACTAGGCCTCAACTGCCCTTGATGATACAATATTTCTCGGTAATCGTCTGTAGGATATGCTTGTAAATCGGCAATAAACCCTTTTGTAATTTTCCCTCTATCATACAAATCTAATGCTTTTGCTGCTCTAAAAGTAAGGCCTGAAAAGACTTCTGCCGAACTCAATTTTTGAAATGTTGCCAAAATAGCTGCCAGTGCTAACAAATCGCCCATAGGTGCTGAGCCAGGATTAAAATCAGAAGCTATGGCTAAGCAAGCTCCTGAATCCAATAGTTTTCTTGCAGGAGCAAAAGGCTCTCCCAGTCCTATGGATGCTCCAGGTAAGGCCACTGCAACCGTCTCCGATTTGCCTAAAACCTTTATATCTTCATCTGTACTGGCCTCTAAGTGGTCGGCAGACAAAGCACCTAAGTTTGCTGCCATTTGAGATGATCCCGCCGTAAATTGGTCAGCATGCACTGTTATCTTAAAACCAAGCTTAATAGCTTTTTGCAAATAAATGACGGATTCCTCTAATTCAAAAGCAGATTTTTCAGTAAAAATATCTATCCGATTCGTTAATTTTTTTATTTTGGGAAGCAACTTTTCTATCAAATGCCCTAAATAATCGCTCCCAGAACCAGAAAAGTCTCTAGGTTTTACATGAGCCGCCAAACAAGTGGACACCACCGTAGCTTTAGTTTCTAGGAGCTTAATTATGTTCAATAGTCGGATTTCCTGCTCCACCGAAAGACCGTATCCTGTTTTTATTTCTATAGTGGTTATTCCATTTTTTAGGAAATAATCCACTCTATTTTCAACCAATCGCACTAAATCTTCATCACTTGCATTGCGTGTTTGAGTTACCGTACTCCAAATACCGCCGCCTTTTTGGGCTATTTCCAAATAACTTGAGCCTGCATTTCTTTCTGCAAAATCCATGGCTCTTGTTCCCGCAAAACAGGTATGCGTGTGGCAATCTACAAATCCTGGAAGCAAAACCTTATTTTGAGTAATTTCTTCAATTTCTATATTGGAAAATTCCTTTTGTAAATTCCGAAAATTATCAACCTTTAAAATTTCGCCATTATGTATCAAAACCCCAGCGTTTTCTACAACCTCCAAAGCATCATCTTTTAGAGACCCTTTGAGGTCAATTTTATCTAACGTCAGAATTTGCGAAAAAGGGCCTATGAGTTTCATATTAAGTTTATTTATTTTTCGGTAGCCGAGCGGGATTTTTCAGCATTCTCTTTCTCAGCTTATTACGTGTGTAAAAATAGCAGCTCAAACAATAGCTCTGACACTGCTGCAAAATTTACCAAACTTGCAATCCAAATTTTTCTCCCCATTCTTTGGCCTTATCATATCCAGCATCTGTATGTCTAAATACTCCCATGGCTGGGTCGTTGTACAACACTCTACGCAAACATTCTTCTGCACGGTCGGTTCCATCAGCCAGTACTACCATTCCCGCATGCTGCGAATAGCCCATTCCGACACCTCCACCATGATGAAACGAAATCCATGTGGCACCTCCTGCAGCATTAGACATTAAATTTAACAATGGCCAGTCCGAAACCGCATCAGAGCCATCTAGCATACTTTCGGTTTCACGGTTGGGTGAGGCTACAGAGCCACAATCCAAGTGGTCACGACCAATTACAATAGGTGCTTTTACTTTGCCTGTCCGGACCAAGTCATTAAAAATCAATCCTGCTTTTTCTCTTTCGCCCATTCCTAGCCAACAAATACGAGCCGGCAAACCCTGAAATGCTATTTTTTCTTTGGCTTGATTTAGCCAGCTAATCAGCCCTTTGTTTTCAGGAAATGCTTTTATTAAAGCTTGGTCTGTCACAAAAATATCGTTTGGATCTCCCGAAAGTGCCACCCAACGAAACGGTCCTTTGCCCTCACAAAACAGCTGACGAATATAAGCTGGGGTAAAGCCTGGAATATTAAAAGCGTTTGCTTCACCGCCTTGTCGAGCAAATTCTCTTATATTGTTGCCATAGTCAAAGGTTATGGAGCCCATTTTTTGCAATTCCAACATAAATCCCACATGTCTTGCCATACTTTTTAGCGACAAATCATGGTATTTACTCGGGTCTAATTTTCTCAGCGCCATAGCCTCTTCAAAAGTTAAAGAATTAGGAATGTAACCGTTTATAGGGTCATGGGCAGAGGTTTGGTCTGTAAGGATATCGGGAATGATTCCATCGGATATTAGCTTTTCTAAAACATCACCAATGTCACCAACTAAGCCCACTGAAATATTCTCACCTTTTTCTGTTGCTTCCAAAACCCATTTTTTTGCCTCGGGATAGTCGTAAGTCATTTTATCAATGTATTTTGTATTTAGTCGCTTTTGGATACTCAATGGATTTATGTCAACACCCAAAAAAGTAGCTCCGGCCATAGTTGCAGCTAAAGGTTGAGCTCCACCCATACCTCCTAAACCTCCTGAAACAAGCAATTTCCCTTTCAAGCGCCCTCCAAAATGTTGTTGACCGCATACCATAAAAGTTTCGTATGTACCTTGCAAAATACCTTGAGATCCAATATAAATCCAGCTGCCGGCAGTCATTTGTCCATACATCATTAAACCTTTGGCTTTCAGTTCGTTAAAATGCTCCCACGTGGCCCATTTAGGCACTAAGTTGCTGTTTGCTATTAACACCCTAGGGGCTTGAGAATGAGTTCTGACAATTCCTACTGGCTTACCAGATTGCACTAGTAGCGAATGGTTTTCATCAAGTTCGAGCAAAATTTCAATTATTTTCTCTAGGCTCTCCCTGTTTCTAACGGCCTGTCCTATTCCTCCATATACTATAAACTCTACTGGATTTTCTGCTACATTTTCATCTAAATTATTTAATAGCATTCGAATAGCCGCTTCTGTTTGCCAGGATTTGGCATGTAAGACGGATCCTCTAGGGGCTCTATAATTAGGATGAGAAGCGTATTTTTCAAGAAATGCAGTAGGATTCATAATCTTGGTTAATGTTTATTAAATTAGTGACTATTTTCAATAATTTGTTTGATTGAACGAGTTGATGTAGCGCATTTATATCTTTTGAAAAACTCTTGTCCTCTTTGGCAAAACTTACGTGTTTACGAATTTCTAAAAAAACAGACTCTAGCACTTTACTTGATTTTAGTGGGCGTCTAAATTCTAAGGCCTGTGCTGCATAAAGTAATTCTATTGCTAAAATATATTCTAAATTATCTATAACGGTATGTAATTTCCTACCACTTATGGAACCCATTGAAACATGGTCTTCTTGCCCTAAAGAGGTAGGGATGCTGTCGGCTGAAGCGGGGAAACATAAAGTTTTATTCTCTGAGACCAATGCTGCAGTAGTGTATTGTGGTATCATAAAACCTGAATTAAGACCAGTGTCTTCTAGCAATAGCCTTGGTAAACCGTATCTACCTTCTAGCATAAGATAACATCTTCTGTCAGCGATATTTCCAATTTCTGCCGCAGCCAAAGTGGCATAATCTAAGGGCAATGCTAAAGATTGTCCATGGAAATTTCCTCCGCTTACCGTGTCATAAGGACCAAAAACAATCGGATTGTCTGTTACCGAATTAAGTTCAATTTCTGTTAAATGTTTTAAATGAATATAGGCATTTCGAGACGCGCCATGTACTTGAGGAATACACCTTAGTGAGTAGGGGTCTTGCACTCTTTTGCATTCGTGATGAGCAGTCATTATTTCTGAACCATCTAGTAAACTTCTCAATCTTTGTGCCACCCATTGATTTCCTTCAAAATTGCGGATATCATGTAACCTTTTCTCAAAAGGTTTTGCAGATGCCATCAAAGCTTCAATTGATAAAGCTCCCACCAAATCGGCGGTTTCGAGGCAATCGAATAATCGTTTCACCCCATAAATGGCATGTGCTAAAATAAATTGAGTGCCATTTATTAGTGCCAATCCTTCTTTTGGCCCCAATTGTAGGGGATCTAATTTATAAATACTTAAGACTTCAGAGGTGGGCGTTTTTTTATTTTTGTATAGAACTTCACCTAAACCCAAAAGTGGTAAAAACAGATGGGCAAGTGGTGCCAAGTCGCCAGAGGCACCCACAGAGCCTTTACATGGTACAAAAGGTATAATATCATTTTCAATAAACCAGATGATGCGTTCGATAGTGCTAAGTCGGATGCCAGAATAAGCCATACAAAGTGAATGCACTTTACAAATCATCATGGCCTTTGCCAAATGCAATGCTATGGGCTCACCTACACCAACGCTGTGACTAATCAACAAATTGTATTGCAATTGGCTGGTTTGGTATTCTGAAATCTTCGTATCGCATAAAGGGCCAAAACCAGTATTTATTCCATAAACCACCTCTTCACTTTCTACTATTTCTTGTACCCAAGAGCAGCTTTGATTTATTTTGTTTTTAGTTTCATCATCGATTATAGCTTTTTTTTGTCCTTTTACTAAAGCTAATACATCCGCCACTTGCATTGTTTCTTTACCGAATTTAAACATATATTTGTTTGTTTATTCTTTCGTTTAAAGGAAATTTCGAGAAGCTAGTTTCTATTTCTAATAAGTTTTTTAAAACATCATTTTCAATAAGTAAGTCTGCCATTACTTGGTCTAAAGCTAGCCAAATGGGTTTAATGGTTTTTAATAATTCTTTTCCATTATCACTTAGACTAATCAGTTTTTTACGTGCATCATCCAAGGAAGGGCATAAAGCCACTAATTTTTTTTCTTCTAATTTTTTTACAATTTGACTTATTGCAGAGTGTGAAACTTCTAATCTTCCTGCTATTTCGTGTATGGATACGGAAGTGTGCGTGTCAAGAATATAGAAAACGCTAAACCACGTGGCTTCAAAAGGAATTCCATTGTCAAAATATACTTTATTGACTTCACTTAGGAAATAATCACTAAGACGTTTTAATCGTGTCCCAAATACTAAAGGGCCTATCTGTTGATAAAAATTCATTCACAAATATATATAAGTACTTACATATATTTATATTTTTTAAATATTTTTTTGTTTTATTTACAGAAAATTTTTGTTTCTTAATTCATAGAATCCTTTGAGTTATCCTTATAAATTTAATTTTAATTGGAAAAGCTGAGCATTTAATAAGCCCAAAAATTATCAGCAATAACAATAAATACGTAATATCAATTGTAGAAAAAATGAAATTAAAAATGGATTAATTAGACAATATTTTTCAAAAAAAAATAGATTTTAGAGACGTTTCAATAGCAGAATTAAAACAAGCTCAGGAGGCATTAAACAATTGACCAAGAAAAAAATTAAACTTAAAATTAATGTTTCCTCTTTTTAATTAAGTATCAATATTTGATTATTTTTAAAATCTTAGACAGAAAGGAACCTAATATTTCCAAAAAATCAAAAATAACAAGAACAAAGGGTCTGTTAGAAAATTTGATTATTTTAATAATTTTTATTAATTTGCCACGTAATTTTTTTCAATTTTAAATGCTTAATTTTTCTTACATTTTATCTTATGAAAAATCAATTTTTACTAGCCATTGTTTTAATTATTGGTCTTTTTGGGTTTATAAATCATCCTCCCTTAAAAACTAAATTACTTTTTGATGGAAAAACTTTTAAGGGTTGGAAAGGAGATACTGCATCTACTTGGCGAATAGAAAACGGAATGCTAATAGGTGGGTCATTAGTGAAAAAAGTCCCTAATAACGACTTTCTTTGCACAACAGAAAGCTACGATAATTTCATTTTAAAACTTAAAATAAAGCTTACGGGTGCTGAAGGATTTATAAATTCTGGAGTACAGTTTCGAAGTAAAAGATTAAGTAATCCAGTTTTTGAGATGACTGGTTATCAAGCAGATTGGGGCAATAACTATTGGGGATGTCTTTATGATGAATCGAGAAGAAACAAAATTTTGGCCAAGCCCGATTCAGTTCAAGTATTGAAATGGATAAAAATAAACGATTGGAATAATTACGAAATTAAAGCCGAAAAAAACCGTATCAGATTATATTTGAATGGTAAACTGACAGTAGATTATACAGAACTCGACCAAACAATTCCTCAATCAGGGTTAATAGGTCTTCAAATACATGGAGGAGGAAAAGCCCAAGTTGCATTTAAAGATTTATATATTATTGAGTTGTAAAAGGTTTTGAATAGAATTCTGATGAAGCTAATATTTAGATAGAACTGATTTTTGGGTTTTTAATTGGCCAAATTACAATAGAAAAGGGAGTCTTTAAAACTTAATATATGATACTTTGGAGGTATAAAGACCTTTCAACCAATTGATAAAAATGATTCTACTAAGAGTATTTATTGCATTTTTTACCTTATTAAGTATTTTTTTTATTAGAAAAGATAATTTATCTATTCAAAAATCTTTCTTAGTAGAAGATACTACAAAAATCGACAAAGAATATTTTTTAGAGGCTACCATGTTGGGTTATTTTGCCAATGATGGTAGTCGAAACCCTGTTCTAAAAGCTAATAAGGGAATGAGAGTACGAATCACGATAACCAATGGAGAAGTGATGACTCATGACATTTCCATGGAAAAAAGTGGTATAAAAAGTAAAACTATTTTCGAGAAAGGCTCAAGTACAAGCATAACATTCATAGCCCAAAATAACGACACTTATTTTTGCACAGTTCCTGGACATAAAGCAGCTGGGATGATTGGAAAATTCGAAATTGTGGAGGGGTCGCTCACAGCAAAGAAAGTTATTGGTAAAATTCCCATGAAAAACGGAAAACCGTTAAATCTAAACTTTGAACTAGGGAACCTACAAGATTGGTCTGCTAGTGGTGATGCTTTTAATAATCCAATATTAAACGAAGAACCTTCTCCGCTTCATGAAAAAGGAATGAAAATCGGATTTGAAGGAAAATATTTTGTAAGCAGTGGAGGAAATTTAAACTACAAACTTACTGGAATGCTCAAATCTACTTCTTTCAAAGTTACTTATCCTTATGCAAGTTTTTTGGTTTCAGGAGGGGCGCTATTTGATACTAGAGTTGAATTGGTATTGGCAGAAACAAACAAAGTAATTTACCAGTCCACTGGTCAAGGAAGGGCTACTTTGCAACCTGTGGTGGTGAGTCTAAAACCATTTTTGAATAAAAATATTTTTATCAGAATCATAGATAAGGAAACGGGGATTTCTCAAATACCCTACATACCTAATGATAAATGGGCACATATCAATTTTGACAATTTCCTTTTTTATCCAAGCCGCCCTGAGTTTTCCAATGAATTACACAAAAAAGACATTATTATTTTACCTCCCTTAGATCCAGTTTTAAACGCTGGCCTTTCAGGCACCGAAGCCGCAAAGAGCATGAGCTTGCCAAAAGGATTTAAAATTCAATTGGCTGCTAGTGAACCCGATATCATTCGACCAATTAGTTTCACTTTGGATGCCCGCGGCAGGCTTTGGGTAGTAGAAGGACACACTTATCCAACTCCTGCACCTGAGGGCCAGGGTCGAGATCGAATCTTGATATTTGAAGATACTAATGGTGATGGCACGTTAGATAGCCGAAAAATTTTCTTAGAAAATCTGAATTTAGTGAGTGGTATAGAAATAGGAATGGGAGGTATTTGGCTTTGTGCAGCACCCTATTTACTTTTTATTCCTACCGATTTTGAAAATGATATGCCTTTAGGCCCTCCTCAAAAATTGCTTGATGGCTGGGGCACTCAAGACACACATGAAGTGCTGAATAATTTAAGGTGGGGACCCGACGGATGGCTTTATGGAGTTCATGGAGTCTTTACTCATTCCAAAGTCGGCAAGCCAGGAACTCCAGATGCGGAACGTATCAAAATCAATGCAGGTGTATGGAGATATCACCCGAGAGATCATAAATTTGAAGTGTTTGCCGAAGGAACTAGCAATCCTTGGGGTATAGATTTCAATGATTATGGGCATCCATTTATCACTGCTTGTGTTATTCCACACCTATATCATGTGATTCAAGGAGCACGCTACCAGCGACAGGCTGGTAAGAGTTTTAATCCTTACACGTATGATGAAATTAAAACAATTGCTGATCATAAACACTATATAGGAGAAAGAGGGCCACATGCAGGAAATTTTAGGTCAGGATCAGAAGGGGGTGGGCATGCACACGCTGGAGCCATGATTTATTTGGGTGGAGATTCCTGGCCTAAGGAATACCGTAATTCCATTTTCATGAACAATATTAATGGAGCAAAACTTAACAACGACCAATTGACTCGCTCAGGGTCAGGGTATATTGCTTCGCATAGAAAAGATTTTTTGGCAATGAACGATACTTGGAGCCAATGGTTAAATATGAAATATGACCAAAACGGCTCAGTTTATGCAATAGACTGGTACGACAAAAACCAATGCCATAGTCCCAATCCTGATGTTCATAACAAAACTATGGGCAGGATATTCAAAATCACAAACGAAAACGATAAGTTTGTAAAAGTGAATCTTTGGAAAGCCACCGACATGGAACTCGTTTATTTTCATTTGAATAAAAACGACTTTTATGTTCGTCAAGCTAGAACAATATTGCAAGAGCGTAGCCCAAATCTCTCGATTAATACAGCATTAAAGGAAATTCTAAAAAATAACCCAGATGTAAGTAGAAAGCTAAGGGCTTTGTGGACATTACATGTAATAAAGGGAATTTCTGAGACAGAATTAGAAGATTTATTATTCAATTCAGACGAGAATATAAGAAGCTGGGCTATACAGTTTTTAACGGAGAAAAAGGCAGTTTCGGGGGCTACTTTAAAAAGATTAGAAGTATTGGCAATTACCGAAAAGTCGCCTTTGGTAAGGCTTTATTTAACATCAGGAATCTTGCGTCTGGAGCCTTCTTATCGTTGGAATATTTTAGAATCTTTAGTTATAAATCAAGAAGACCTTAAAGATCAAAATTTGCCCTTAATGGTGTGGTATGCCGCAGAACCATTGGCCGAACTTGATCCAGGGAAAGCCATAATGTTGGCAGAAAAAGCGATATACTCAAAATTTTTGAATTTTATGATTCAGCGAGTTGGTGCCATTAGATCTGAAGAATCTAAAAGAGTATTAAAAGCTCTTGCAAATAGACTTGAGCACTCACACCAAAACCATGAAAATTTGCAATTAATTGAGAAGCTTTTAGAAAATGGGTAAACTAGGTTTTCAAAAGAACTTAGTTTTACTGGATAGTTGCTTATCTATCAATATCTATTAATTTTTAGTGCATTTCCGAACAACAAGTTTCTTTTTCTGAGTTAAAGCGGTAATATTATTTTTTATTCCCAAAACACTAATTCCCTATAGGATATCTTTTTTCTATTTCCTCTAGCTTACTTGATAGTTTTAGGATTTTACTTTCATAGCTATCATTCTTACTTGATAATTTTAGTATTTGGCTTTCATAGGTATCATTCTTTTTAACTAAATCAGAAATTATGCTTTGCTGTTCCTTTATTGCTTTCACCATAGGTGCCATTAGATCATTATAACGAACGCTATACATACCTTTATCATCTTTAGAGATAATGCCATTGTCGGCTGCGCCTGATGTTTTTAATGTTTCTTCCAAATCTTGTGCTATGAAACCGTATTCGCGTTTTTTGCTTTCGTCATTATTGCGGATATAGGATACAGGTAATAACTTAGAAATAAAATCCAAGCCAAGGTTGGAGGGTTTTATATCGGTTTTAAATCTTTTATCGGAGGTAGTGGTCCATGCTATTTGTGTGGTTGCTAAAGTAATGTTTACATCTCCTATTCTTATCTGATTACTATTGGTTGCAACTGCTACCTGTGCATTAAATCCGATGGCAGTATTGTTAGAGCCGGTAGTAATAGTAGAGCCGGCACTCCTTCCGCTGGCGGTGTTGTTGCCTCCTGTGGTGTTCATATAAAGCGCACCCCATCCGCTGGCGGTATTCCAGCTTCCTACGGTGTTGGAATAAAGCGCATTCATTCCGCTGGCGGTGTTTTCGAATCCTGTGGTGTTGGAAAAAAGCGCATCCTGTCCGCTGGCGGTATTGTAGTTTCCTGTGGTGTTGGAAGAAAGCGCATTCAATCCGCTGGCGGTATTCCAGCTTCCTGCGGTGTTGGAATAAAGCGCATTCTGTCCACTGGCGGTATTGGAGTTTCCTGTGGTGTTGGAAGAAAGTGCATTCAATCCGCTGGCGGTATTGTTGCTTCCAGTCATGGTAAAATTACCAGCATTAACACCTGCAAAGAAGTTATTGGTTCCGTAATTATGTATATATCTGTTAGCACCACTGTAAATAACTCCTACTGTGGAACTAGTAGTAGCAGGCAATCTGAAGTTTCTTGTTATTTCTAATTGCTGATTAGGCATAGTTATTCCGATGCCGACATTGCCGGTGATAAATTGAATCACCATAGCATCAGTGGTCATCCCATTGTTCAAATTGTCAAAACCCATGTCTCGAAAGTGAAGGTTGCCAGAGGTTGGAACATATATTTTCCAGTCTCTTGCCGAGCCAATACCATTTCCAGATTGTAAAAAGAGAGAAGCATCAGTTGATGCTACATAGCGGGTTCCATTTCCTATATGTAGTCTTGCCGAAGGGTTGGTTGTTCCTATGCCAACATTGCCACCATTATTAAAAATGTTGCTGCTGTTTACAATCCAATTTGCTCCATTCCAATAAGGAGTATTTCCTGCCGCTGCTCCATTTGAAAGAAGTCCTGCAGCCCATGAGGCAATACCCGCTCCGTTTGTTGAAAGCACTTGCCCACTAGTACCATTAACAGTAGGGTAAGTGATACCGCCGGCAGTTAAACCACCCGTTAAAGTCCAATTTGTCCCATCATGCTGTGCTTTAATCGCTCCTGTACCGTTGGCTAAAATAATATTGTTTGCAAGCCCTGCGGCTAAGCCTGTTACATTAGCCCCAAGTATGGTGTTAGCACTACCCGTTATAATGCCCAAACCTGTATTGTAACCTAAAGCGGTATTGTTGTTTCCTGTGGTGTTGGAATTAAGCGCATGATTTCCGTTGGCGGTATTCTGGTTTCCTGTTGTATTTGAAAAAAGTGACCTCTCCCCACTAGCAGTATTCTGGAATCCTGTTGTATTTGAATAAAGTGAATTAACCCCACTAGCAGTATTCTGGAATCCTGTTTTATTTAAAGAAAGTGAACTCGACCCACTAGCAGTATTTGAATAGCCCGTTATATTAGATAAAAGTGAACTCGACCCATTGGCAGTATTCTGGTATCCTGTTGTATTTGAAGCAAGTGAAAAACCCCCATTAGCTGTATTGTTAGTACCAGTTGTATTCGAGTAGAGTGACTGGGTTCCATTAGCAGTATTTTAAATACCAGTTGTATTGGAATAAAGTGCCAGGCTCCCACTAGCGGTATTAAAAAAACCAGTTGTATTGGAATAAAGTGAATTAAACCCACTAGCAGTATTTGAATCACCTGTTGTATTGAAATAAAGTGAATTAAACCCACTAGCAGTATTTGAATAGCCCGTTGTATTTGATAAAAGTGAACTCGACCCACTAGCGGTATTAAAATAACCAGTTGTATTTAAATAAAGTGAATTA
>JANOMP010000312.1:0-28926 GCA_031420365.1 Cytophagaceae bacterium | reverse complement strand
AAAAATAGGAATACACGTATTTGATATAAATGGTTGTTATAGAAATTTTTAGTTCAATTTCTTTTAAATAACTTTATGCTTTTCAAGCATTATACATTAAAAATATGGAAAGAGTGGCTTTTAAGATGCAATTGCACAAGCACCAATTGGTAGAATATAAAAAACGGCATGATGAAATATGGCCAGAACTTGTTACCCTTCTAAAAAGTGTAGGAATTAATGATTATTCTATTTTTCTAGATGAAGAAACATATTCACTTTTTGCTATTATGAAAATTGAGGATTCCACATTATTGAGCACTCTTCCAAATCATGAAGTTATGCAAATGTGGTGGAAATATATGGGGGATATTATGGACACAAATCCTGATAATTCACCAATCGTAAAGCCTTTGATTGATGTCTTTCATTTAGCATAAATGAAAATTTTACAATGGCAGGAAATTGCTTACATTTATATGTTTTTATTTTTAAATAATATTTTATCAAAATGAAGAAGAAAAAAGTTGTAATAGTTGCCTATTTTCAACTGCTTTGTATGGTCGGATTTGCTCAAAAAACCAAAGAAATTACCTTTGAAAAACAAATTCTGACCCCCCGCTTTATTTCGGAGGGCATAGCGGTAGGTGATGTAAATAGAGACGGGAAAAAAGATGTAATGGTTGGAGCCTTTTGGTTTGAAGCGCCAAAATGGAACCTTCACCAAATTTCCAAAGCAGACTCATTCATCGTAAATGGAGGCTATAGCAATTCATTTTTAAACTTCAGCATGGATGTAAATCAAGACGGATGGATAGATTTTATTCGTGTGGACACTCCTGGCGAATCGGTAGTTTGGTATGAAAATCCAAAAAACAAATCGGGTTATTGGAAAGCTACTACAATTATTAAATCTTTTGGGAATGAATCTCCCTATTTTGGAGATATTGACGGAGACGGTCGCCCCGATTTAGTTGGGAACGATCCGATTGCAAAGCAAGTTGTTTGGTTAAAATCACCCTCTAAAAAGGGGGAAATTAATTGGGAACGGTATGTAATAAGCGAGGGAAATCAAGGCACTCATAAATACACGCACGGCTTAGGAATGGTAGATATGAATGGAGACAAACGCTTAGACGTACTCACAAGAGAAGGTTGGTGGGAAGCACCATTGAATCGAGAAACGACTGATTGGTCGTTTCATGCCACAAATTTAGGAGCAGAATGTGCTCAAATGGTGGCTTTGGATGTGAATAAAGACGGCAAAAAAGATATAATTAGTTCGTCTGCACATAATTATGGTATGTGGTGGTATGAAAAAATAAAAGAAATGCCTGAGACTTGGGAAAAACACGAAATTACCAAACAGTTTTCTCAAATGCATGGTTTAACTTTAGTCGATATAAATGGTGATGGGCAAAAAGATTTAGTAACTGGGAAACGATATTTTGCACACAATGGGAAAGATCCAGGAGAATATGAACCTGCGGTTTTGTTCTGGTTTGAATTTAAAGCCGGGGCAATTCCAACTTGGACACCCCACCAAATTGATGACAATTCTGGTGTTGGGCTTCAAGTAGTTGTTGAAGATATGAACGGTGACCGCTTACTCGATATTATTACTGCTAATAAGAAAGGAGTACACGTGTTTTTGCAAAAAAGATGAATTTTCCGTTTACAAATCAGGATTGTAAAGGACAGTACACTGCATTTTTCTTTATTATTTTACATAAATTAGTAGTTTTAAAATAATGAAAATCAGCATTGCTATATTTTCAGCTTTATTCTTAACATATCACTGCTCTTTTTCTCAAGAAAAGAAACCGAATATTATTTTTATTTTGGCCGATGATTTGGGCTACATAGATTTAGGTTGTTATGGAAATCCTTTTAACGAAACACCTAACTTAGATGCATTAGCAAAAAGCGGTATTCGTTTTACTCAAGCATATGCAGCAAGTACAGTATGTTCGCCTTCCAGAGCTTCAATTATGACTGGCAAACATCCTGCTAGATTAAAAATAACTAATTTTTTAGTAGGGGAACGCTTGGATTCTGCATCTAGAATACTTCCAGCTAAATGGCAAAAATATTTGCCTAATTCAGAAATCACAATGGCAGAACGGCTAAAAACCTTGGGTTATCAAACAGGGATGGTCGGTAAATGGCATTTAGGAAGCGGTGACTCACTATCGCCTTGGAATCAAGGATTTGACTATACCCGTATGATTGGAAAAAACGGTTTAGATTATTATAATTATAGTATTTTTGAAGATAGTTACAAACAAGAATTTATTGATAATGGGGAAAAGTATTTAACCGACAAACTCTCTGATTATGCATTAAATTTTATAGACAACAAAAAAGTGGATAAACCATTTTTTTTGTATTTATGCTATTCTGCTCCTCATGTTTTTACAGTACCTAAAGCCGAAAAACTCAAAAAATATTTTTTAAAATATGAAAAATTTAAAGGCAAGTATAACCCTGATTATGCTACCATGATAGAAAGCATGGATGACGGTATAGGCAGAATTATGCAAACTTTAAAAGAGAAAAATGCGACGGAAAATACTATAATTATTTTTGCTTCAGACAATGGTGGCGTGGGTTTGCCCGAACTGGGCCCAATACCCACAAATTCTGAGCCGCTCAGAAAATGGAAAGGGCATGTGTATGAAGGCGGTATAAGAATCCCCACAATTATTTCTTGGAAAGGAAGAATTGAATCAAATCAAATATGCAATCAATATTTCATTAACACTGATTATACACCCACTATTCTGGATTTATTGGGTCAAAAATACGAATCTATTCTTGATGCCCTAAGCATCGTGCCTTTGTTGTTTAATCCGAAAATTCCTTTTGATAGGGGGCCTATTTTTTGGCATTATCCACATTTTAGTAACCAAATGGGAAGACCTGCAGGTGCTGTAAGAAAAGGGGACTGGAAATTAGTAGAAAACTATGAAACGCATGAATTTGAGCTTTATAATTTGAAAAATGACATCAGTGAAAATACAAATTTTTTTAAAAGTTATACAGAAAAAGGAGTAGAATTAGTGACTTTGTTGAAGAATTGGCAAAAATCTATAGACGCAAACATGCCAATTCCAAAGTTGTAGAATTCCTTAAAGTTAAGAATTTAAAAATATTTATTTGATGAGTAGGCCTAATTTTTTTAAATTCCTTGTGGAAAATACAGTTTAAATAAATAACTTTAGCCTTGATTAGGTCTTTGAGATTTTCGATAAATGAAACAGTGTATTCAACCTTAATAAATAAAAAAATGAAAAATCTAGATAGATTTTATTTCTTTTCAATTCTCTTTTTTGTGTTTGCTTTTTCTTGTAAAACTTCTCAAACTTTAGGTCAATCAGAAAAAGGATTTAAGCCTATTTTTGATGGAAAATCGCTAAATGGCTGGTCTGGAGATGCAAAATACTGGCGAGTAGAAAATGGAAATATTGTTGGCGAAATTACGCCAGAAACCTTGCTTAAAACCAATTCTTTTCTTACTTGGCAAGGAGGGGAACCAAGTGATTTTGAACTTAGAGCCGAATTTAATATCACTGAAAAAGGGAATTCGGGTATAAATTACAGAAGTGTTATTTTTTCAGATGTTCCCAATGCCCTAAAAGGCTATCAAGCAGACATTGATGGGGCCAACCGATACACAGGCCAAAATTATGAGGAACGTGGTAGAACAACTTTGGCATATCGAGGACAAATAACCGAGATAAATGCTCAAGCTAAGTCAATGACCCTGGAAGAAATAAGAGCAAAAGTGCAAAAAAATGCCTGGCTTGATTTAAAGATTATTGGTTCTCTTGGTGAAAATGAAGCTATGAAAGGTAAAATAAAAGAGGAAGGTTGGAACGAGATTCGTTTAGTTATTAAAGGCAATCGATTAAAGCATTATGTAAATGGTGTTCTAATGAGCGACGTGACTGACAATGATACTGTTAATGGAAAATCTAAAGGGCTTCTTGGAGTGCAAGTTCATGTAGGCCCCCCAATGAAAGTGCAATATCGAAATATAAGAATTAAGAATTTATAAAATAATTGAGGATTTGGCTTCAAAGCCAATAGCCGAAATCCAATTGCTAAAAGTAAGATAATGATTAAAGTAGGATTCAATGTATTAGCATGGACTGCCAATGTCACAGAAGATTTATTTCCCACACTAGAAAGATTAAAAAAAATAGGATACGATGGTGTAGAATTTTTTGTTGGGGGTGCAGAGCATGAAAACTGTAAAAAAGTTGGCCAAAGAGCTAAGGATTTGGGGCTTGATGTTACAACTGTAACGGTTGTTAGTCCAGAAACTAATCCAATCAACGAGTCAAAAGCGATAAGAGCAAAAGGCTTAGAAGCCATAAAAATAGCGATAGACAGAACGCACGATCTTGGTGGTAGCCTCCTTTGTGGGCCAATACATTCTGCCCATGCTCATTTTGAGGCACATCCAGCTTTAGATGAAGAATATAAACGAGCTGCTGAGGTACTTTATCAAGCCGGAGAATATGCAAAGCAAGCAGAAATAGTTTTAGGGCCAGAAGCCTTAAATCGCTTTGAATCCTATTTATGCAATACCATGGAGCAGCTTGCTAGATTGGTGAAAGAGACAAACCATCCGAATGTGAGAGCCATGTTTGATACACACCATGCCAACATGGAAGAAAAAAAATATTCTTCCGCTATAGAAACAATAGCCCCTTATCTGCATCATGTTCATATCAGCGAAAATGATAGAGGAACCCCTGGCGAAGGCCATATTCAATTTGACGAAACTTTTCTAGCCTTGAAAAAAATTGGCTATTCTGGCTATTTAACCATTGAAGCATTTTCAAGAAATGATCCAGACTTTGCCAATGCTATTGGGGTTTGGCGTGAATATAACCGCCCTTGGGACATAGCCGAAGATGGATTTAAATTTATTAAACAAATGTGTTACAAATATTCTTTGTAAACTAATTTGTTATATTTAGTGAAAACAGCCATAACTGAAAAATAATAATAAATATATAATGAATATTAATCTGCCTTTTCGTTTCGGTTCTGAAGTATACACGTGGTATATGGCTGGAAACGGCATTACTCATCAAGGTCGGCTTGGACACATGATAGAAATAATCGCAAAAGCTGGTTTTACGGGTATTCAACCAATTTTTACTTGGATGGGCGACTTAGTGAATCCAGATTTGCTTGCAGATAAACTTGATGAGCAAGGAATTGAATTGGCCGGTTTAGCTTTGGCATTAGAGTGGAATGGCAAGCAAGAAACAGAAAACGAAAGAAAAATTGCAGATAATGCAATTGCTCTTTTAGAAAGATTTCCTAAAGCTGTTTTAAATACGGTTCAAATACCAACTGGTCGACACGATTTAATTGACAGACAAAAATCTCTAGTCAATATTGTAAATGAAGTTTCACAACGAGCTCACAATAAAGGCATTACCTGTAGTTATCATCCCAATTCTCCCCACAGCTCCATTATTAGAACGTCTGACGATTACAAAGCCGTTTTAGAAAATTTAAATGAGAATGTAACCGGCTGGACACCTGATGTAGGTCATATTATTAACGGTGGAATGGATCCATTGGCAAAAATGAAAGAGTACCAATCTCTTATTAATCATGTGCATTATAAAGATTGGAATGGTACTCCAGAATGGACTATTATGGGAAAAGGCAAAGTGGAGCTTTTGGCAATCACTCAATGGCTAAAAGATATCAAATACGCAGGTTGGATTATTTGTGAAGATGAAGGGCAAGAGGCCCTCGAAGATCCCGATTTTGTAACTCTGCATGACGGTAATTGGATAAAAAATGACTTAATTCCAGCTTTAAAATAGTTATGCCTTTAGTAAAAACCAATGGGATTAATATGTATTACGAAGAGCGGGGAGATCCTACCGCTCAGCCATTACTTTTAATTATGGGTATTACAGCCCCAGGCTCAGTTTGGGAGCCACATCTACTTGAATTTGAAAAACATTTTAGATGTATTGTTGGAGACAATAGGGGCGTTGGGCTATCAGATAAGCCTTCAGGAGCATATTCTACTGACCAAATGGCTGACGATTATGCTGGACTGTTGGAAAATTTAGGTATAGAAAAAACCAAAGTGATAGGCTGCTCAATGGGTAGTACGATTGCCCAAAAGTTAGCCATAAGGCACACCGAAAAAGTGGATTCAATTGTTTTAATGTGTCCCTGGGCTAGATGCGATAATACTGCAAAAAGTATTTTTAAACATATAATAGCTTGCAAAGCACAATTGAGTCCCGAAGAATTTACTCGATATATACATTTATTGATATATTCAAAAGCATCTTGGGATGATGAAAAAGTCGCATCAGAATTAGAGAAAGGTCAGAAAAGTGCTTATCTAGATCCTAATCCTCAGCCCTTTCATGGATTAGAAGGGCAAGCACATGCATGTATTAACCATAATGCTCTGAATGATTTAACCAAATTAAATAAAAAGACCTTGGTAATAGGAGGCAAGGAAGATATTTTTACTCCAGTTTGGATGGCTGAAGAAGTTACAAATGCAATTCCAAATTCGGAATTACATTTGTACGAAAAAGCAGGGCATATTTTCCATTTTGAATACTTAGAAGATTTTAATGAAAGAGTAAGTAATTGGTTATTAAATAATTGAAAAAATAATAGGCGTTTATTTCTGAGTCAATTATGACCAGAAATTAGTAAAAAAAGGAATGATAAACAAATATATTTCCAATCATCATCAAATCGGCGGTATTGAAACCTCGATTTTAGACAATGGCATTGGAAGAGGAAATCGAGTTGCTTGGATCAACACAGGTTCAGGTTTAAGGTTCAAAGTAAATTTTGATCGAGGAATGGACATTGGCGAGGCTTTCTACAACCAACATTGTCTCACATGGTTAAGCCATGGAGGCATTCCTGCACCTCAAACTTTATCAGATATTGGTATTAATTGGCTTAGGACGTTTGGAGGGGGATTATTAACCACATGTGGTCTCCAACATGTCGGAGGTCCAGAATCCGATCAATATGGAGAAAGAGGAATTCATGGAAATATAAGTAATTTGCCAGCTCAGATAGAATCCATAATTCAGCCAGATCCTTCCCGTGGAAAAAAGGAAATGAGTATTACAGGAGTAATGAAAGAATCAAAAATTTTTGGACCAAATCTTGAACTTCGCAGAACGATATCAATTACATTGGGCGAGTCCGAAATTAGAATTCATGACGAAGTTATAAACAAAGGAAATACTATTGAACCTTTGATGATTTTGTATCATATAAATTTTGGTTATCCTTTCATACAAGAAGGAACACAGATATTTTGGGAGGGTAAATGGATGCCAAGATTTGATGGAGATTATCCAAAAATATTCAAAGAAGGCAACGATTTTAAAACTTGTCCTGCACCATTAGATAGCCATTTAGGTGGAGGCGAAGAGGTTGCATTAATTAACCCCATTGCCGATAAAAATGATAAATGTCGATGTGGAATTTTTAACCCAAAATTAAACTTAGCTCTAGAAATAGAATTTTACAAAAGCCAATTGCCTTACTTATCCAATTGGCAACACTTTGGTAAAGGAGAATACGTTACTGGCTTGGAGCCAGGAACCAATTGGCCAATAGGTCAAAAACAGGCTCGTGAAAACCAAGAGCTTTTATTCTTAGAGCCACAAGCCACAAAAAATTTTGAAATATCATTAAAAATAAAAACCTAAAAATTATTATATTTAACCAAAAAATCAAGCATGAGTAGTATAAAAAAGGCTTTAGAACAAGGCAAAGGAATTTTAAGATTAACCCCAACTTGGGTGCCACGTTCATTTTGCGTGCCAGGAAGAAGAATTAAGCTTCATCCAGACGATTATTACGTGTTGGGAGGCCAAAGAGGAGGTATAGATGAGCGGTGGCTTTCAAGCACTACGCCTGCAAAGAATGGCCCCTTGACCAGCAAAAATGAGGGGCTTAGCCATATTGTTTATCAAGAAAATAGTATAGAAGAAAAAATACTATTGATAGATGCTATAGCCGAGGTAGGTGCAGAAATAATTGGCGAAAGACTTTGGAATGAATATAAATCTTGGCCAATGTATTCCAAATTTTTTGACAATATGGGGCCATTACCTCATCATATCCATCACAATGACGAAAAAGCAGCTTTAGTAGGTCAAAACGGTAAGCCCGAAGCCTATTATTTTCCTCCTCAATTGAACAATCATGGTGGTGATTTTCCGTATACTTTTTTTGGTATTACCCCTGGTACCACAAAAGATCAAATAAAGGAATGTTTGATGAATTTTACCAAAGGGGATAACAAAATCACTAATTATTCTGCAGCCCAACGTTTAGAGCCAGGTACAGGTTGGTATGTGCCACCGGGAGTTTTGCATGCACCTGGAAGCCTTTGTACCTACGAACCTCAAAAAGCTTCCGATATTTTTGCAATGTATCAAAGCCTTGTAAATGAGGCAATTGTACCCGAAGAGTTGTTGTGGAATGGTACGCCCAAAGATAAATTAGGTGATTATGATGAGCTTGTAAGTGTTATTGATTGGGATTTAAATACAGATCCAAATATCGTGGAGAAGTTTTTTATGCTACCAAAACCTGTAAAGGATGTAATAGATATGGAAACCGAAGGATATATAGAAAATTGGATTTGCTATAAAGCGGAGGATTTCAGTGCAAAAGAATTGACTATATTGCCAGGTAAAACAGTTACCATTAAAGACGGAGCAGCATATGGGTGTATTATATTGCAAGGTCATGGAAAAATGGGAGTTTGGGATATTGAAACCCCAGCTTTAATTCGATTTGGGCAATTAACCAACGATGAGTTTTTTATTACTGAAAAAGCTGCAAAAGAAGGGGTAGTAATCACAAACCCTTCTAATGTGGATCCGATTGTAATTCTTAAACATTTTGGTCCAAGAAACCCAGATCTGGTTGTAGAGAAGTTCTGAAAGAAGGTCAGCACCGAAGACAAACGTTTTGCAGATTAAGAAGGTCAGACCTTGCAAGTAAAGAATCAATAAACAGAATAATCTTAAATAAAACAATATGGAAAATAATTATCCAAAACTCCACAATGCCACATGGCCTGGTATTGTTGGAAAAGGTCCAGACTCTGAGCCAGCAATAGCCCTTGACACTATGCTAGAAATGACTTCCGCTGCAGAAGTGGACGGCGTAAAATTCGACGGTGTTGATTTGGGGCTTTTCGACCCTCACTATGACCTCGATATTTCAGACGATGGCGTTAAAAAACTAGCTGAAAAAGTGGCAAAACATGGCCTAGAAATTGGAAGCTTGGTTGCTCCGATTTGGGGAGGTCCGGCAATGGGTTCAGCAGATGAACGAAAAACATTTCTCGAAATGGTCAAAAAAAGCTGTGAAATTGGTCAGAAACTTAGAAATATGGGTATAAGACCTAATGGAATAGTACGTATTGACTCCGCTTCAAGTCCAGAAGCATGGGCTAAAAATCCAGCTGCAAATACAAAATTGATTGTCCAAACTTTCCAAGAGGCATGTGATATCGCAGCCGACTATGGCGAAAGACTTGCAGCAGAAGGCGAAATCTGCTGGGGAGGAATGCATTCTTGGAAAGCAATGATAGACACTTTAGAGGCAGTCAATAGGCCAAATATTGGATTTCAAGCCGATATGTCTCATACTACATTATATTTATTAGGTTATAATGCACCCGAAGCCAGAATTCTTCCTGAAGATTTTAAATGGGAAGACAGAACTACATTTATAGAAGGGCTTAAAAAACTAACCGCCGCTCTTAGACCTTGGACAATCGATTTTCACGTGGCTCAAAACGATGGCACAGTCCATGGTACAGGCTCCCATGATAAAACAGGTCGCCATTGTTTGGCAACAGATCCAAATGGAAAGTTAGACATTGCTCATGACGCCGGCTTTTGGCTTCGAGATGAATCGGGAGTATTGACCAAAGCTTTCAAACATATTTGTTGGGATGGTTGCATGTTTGCTAATGATGTAATGACACAGCCAAAAACTTGGAATGATATATTAGCAGCAATGATAAAAGTAAGAAAACAACACGGTTGGGTTGAATGATTTTTTTTATGTTATAAAGTGGCTAAGCTTTTTTTAATTTGGCCTGCATGAAATTATAAAAAATGAAAGTTAAAAGTCCGATTTGAATCGGGCATATCCGAATAAAATTTAGTCTAAAATTGAATAATTTAAAGATATGGCAAATAAAAAACAATTAAGAATAGGGCTCATTGGAACTGGTTTGATGGGAAGAGCTCACGCAAATGGTTATAATAGAATTCATAACAGTTTTCCGGAATTAGAATATGAGCCACGTCTTGTTGCAGTATGCTCTAGAAACGAAGAAAAAGTAAAAGCGTTTGCTGATCAATGGAAATTCGAATCCTATGAAACAGATTGGAAGGTTTTGGTAGCTAGAGAAGACATAGATGCAGTGGATATTTGCACACCCAACGACTCTCATTTTGAGATTTCTATGGCTTGTGCGGCTGCTGGGAAAATGATTTTATGCGAGAAACCTTTGGCAAGAACTTTAGAAGAAGGCCAACAAATGGTAGATGCCATAAAGAATGAAAATAACGGAGGTCTTCCGCTAAAAACAACGGTTTGGTATAATTACAGAAGAATTCCAGCTGTGACTTTAGCAAAAAATATTATAGAATCTGGGAAATTGGGTAAAATCTACCATTATAGAGCAAACTTCCTTCAAGATTGGACGATTAGCGAAGACTTGCCGCAAGGGGGTGAAGGACTTTGGCGTTTGGATGTAGATTCAGCGGGTTCAGGCGTAACTGGAGACCTTCTGGCTCATTGTATTGATACAGCCATGTGGCTAAATGGAAGTATAGTTGATGTTTCCGCTATGACAGAGACTTTTGTTAAACAAAGGGTTCACCAATCTTCTGGAAAAGTGGAACCCGTCGGAATAGACGATGCCTGTCTTTTTCATTGTCATTTCGAAAACGGTTCATTGGGTCTTTTTGAGGCTACGCGTTATGCACGTGGTCATAAAGCTCTTTATACTTTTGAGGTCAATGGGGCAGACGCATCCCTTAAATGGGATTTGCACGACTTAAACCGCTTAGAGTATTTCGACCACCGCGATCAAAGTGACCTTAGAGGCTGGAGATCAATTCATATCACAGATGGCGACCATCCTTATATCAAAAATTGGTGGATTCCAGGCTGTGGAATAGGTTGGGAGCATAGTTTTGTGCACCAAGTAGCCGATTTTTTGAAAAGTTTGGAAGATGGCTCAAAATGCTCACCGACATTTGAGGAAGCTCTTCAAACTCAAAAAGTTTGTGCCGCTGTAATAGATTCAGCTAAGACCAAAAGCTGGAAAGATACGAACGTGGATGGGAAGTATGTTTGGTGAGTTTTGTTAACCAAATAGAACGTTTAGGGAAATATCACATAGGAACATGGCCTGAATTTCTATGTCCCTATGTGGTTTTAAAGATTAGTTATATGAACTATATGGATATTCTTATTGTGATTTGAAAGAATTAAGACTAATATACGTATTTTTGAAAAATATACGTATATTTGAAAAAATTATCTTGATATGACAGTAAAATTAAATTTAACAATTGATGAAACTTTGGTTTCTAAAATCAAAGTTTATGCTGCTCAAAAACAGACTTCAGTGTCAAAATTGGTGGAGAACTTGTTAAAAGAAGAAATTGAAAGTGGGGCAAAAAACTCAAAGATTAGTAAAAAATTTGCAGGAATCCTTTCAGGTAAGATATTGGATGAGGAAAAAATAAAGGAAGTTCATTTATTAAATAAATATGGCTATTAGGATATTTCTAGATACCAATATTATTTTGGATCTTCTTGATAATCAACGCCAATGTCACAAAGAAGCCGTTTTGCTTTTCGAATTAATTGATAATGGTGAAGTAATGGCTTTTTTTTCAGAAAGTGTTGTTACCACAACGGATTATATTTTAGAAAAATTACTTTCAAAAGATGTTAGGGCTGAGTTTTTCGGAGAAATATCTAGAAAAATTCAAATATTACCATGTAGCAATATGATATTGGATAGAGCATTAAGTTTGGAATTTGGAGACCTGAAAGATATTATTTTATTTCAATTAGCACTAGAAAATAAGGTAGATTTTTTTATTACAAATGATAAAAAACTTTTAAATAGTACTCTAAAAGGAATGCAATTAGTTCGGGCAGGGCAATTTTTGAATATGAAATCAATGTAAATCTTGTTTAATCTGTGTTCCCAAATAAAATTCTAACCTTAAATAACATCTCCAAATCCTTCTCAGGCATAAAAGTGCTTGAAGAAATATCTTTGCAGATAGAAAAAGGCAAAGTACATGCCCTTATGGGTGAAAATGGTGCTGGGAAATCTACTTTGATGAAGATTTTAGTGGGTTTGTTGCAAGCGGATAAAGGAGAGATTTTGTTAGAAGGCGAAGTAATTTCTGGACTTTCGGTTCATGCTATTTTAGGAAAGGGCATCGCCATGATACACCAAGAAATATTGATGGTTCCAGACTTAAGCGTGGCTCAGAATATTTTTCTGGGAAAAGAAAGTCAAAGGTTTTCTTGGCTAAATGAGTCAGAAATAAACACTAAGTCTAAACAAATTCTTGCAGATTTAAAACTTGATATTTCTCCAAAAATAAAGGTAAAAAATCTAAGCATTGCTGACCGACAAATGGTGGAAATAGCCAAAGCCATCAGCAATAATGCCAAAGTGATAATCATGGACGAGCCTACTTCGGCTCTTTCTGAAAATGAAGTGGAGACACTTTTTGGAATCATTGAAAAGCTTAAAAAACAGGGTGTTGCGATAATTTATATTTCACACAAAATGGATGAAATATTCAAAATTTCGGATACCATAACGGTTTTAAGAGATGGAAAACTCATTAGCACCCAGAAAGCGGAGGAATTGAACAGCCAAACTTTGATAAAATTGATGGTAGGTCGGGAAATTTCTGAGTTATTTCCTTCTACAAATTTAGAAATTGGCCAAACGCTAATTTCTGTAAATAACTTAGGTAGAAAAAACGTTTTTTCAGAAGTCAATTTTGAAGTAAAAGCGGGTGAAGTTTTAGGACTTGCAGGTTTGGTAGGAGCAGGACGGTCAGAAATTGTAAGAGCCATAGGAGGCCTAGATAAAATTGACGCCGGAACCATTAAAATTAAAGGCGAGATTGTAAATATAAATTCTCCATCTGATGCAATTAAATTAGGAATTGGTTTCGTAAGTGAAGATCGAAAAGCCCTAGGATTTGTCCCTCAAATGACCGTAAAAGAAAATATCTCGCTTTCTTCTTTACAAAGGTTATCAAAAATTGGTTTTGTAAATACAAAAGAAGAAAGTGTCTTGACAGAAAAATTTTTTGACGATTTTAAAGTTAAAGCCTCTGGCTTAGGCCAAAAATTGATAAATTTAAGTGGGGGAAATCAGCAGAAAGTGGTGATTGCCAAAGTTTTAATGTCAAATCCTAAAATTATTATTCTAGATGAACCTACCAGAGGAATTGACGTAGGAGCCAAATTTGAAATTTATAAATTAATCAATACCCTAAAAGTCAAAGGATTGGCCATAATTTTGATATCCTCAGAAATGCCAGAAATATTGGGTCTCAGCGACCGAATTTTGGTAATTTCGAAAGGAAAACAAAAGGCTATTTTATCAAAATCAGAAGCTTCACAAGAAAAAATTATGCAATATGCCGTTCATTAATGCCCTACGACAATATGGAATTTTCCTAGCCTTCTTGCTTATCACTTGCTTTTTGAGCTATGCCAATTCCCAATTTCTTACAGTTTCAAACTGGAGCATTATCTTCACTCAAGTTGCAATTAATTCACTATTGGCTTTTGGAGTTACTTTTGTAATAATCACGGGAGGAATAGATTTATCCATTGGTTCAATTGTGGCTGTGGCAGGAGTTGTGGCTGCATTATTGGCATCGCAGCCTAATTTGCCTTTAATACTCCCTATTTTAGGCGGTTTATTGGCTGGTTTGTTAATTGGCTTTATCAATGGACTCATTATTACAAAAAGCAAAATTGCTCCTTTCATTGTCACTTTAGGAATTATGACTATTGGCCGTGGTTTGGCTTTGATATTGAGCAAAGGCCGTCCTATTTCCAACCTTTCTGATTCTTTCAATTTCATTGGTGGAGGGGTGGTTTTTGTTGTTCCATTTCCTATCTTAATTCTTATTGTAGTGTTTATTATTAGCTATCTATTGTTAAAGAAAACAGTTTTTGGTAGATATGTTTATGCTATTGGCGGAAACGAACAAGCAGCTTTTGCATCAGGTATTAATGTCAATAAAATTAAGATGTCGGTTTATGCACTTTGCGGCACTTTGGCAGGATTAGCGGGTATCTTGCTAACTTCTAGAATCACCACAGGCCAACCCAATGCTGGGGCAGGTTTTGAATTAGACGCCATTGCGGCGGCCATCATAGGCGGCACAAGTACCAGCGGTGGCACAGGTACCATTGCAGGTACCTTAATAGGGGCATTACTGATTGGAGTGATAAACAATGGCCTAGATTTGTTGAATGTAAGTTCTTATTATCAGCAAGTTATCATGGGTGCTATTATCATCGGAGCTGTGCTGCTGGATAGTTGGAATCAGAAAAAAAGTTGATAAAAAAAATTGATTAATTTCGTTTAGTTCTTAGTTTCTAGTACTTCAATTCCAAATCCTAAAGTCATATTCCCAGATTTAAATATACCCCAGTTCGGCAAATAGTCGGTTCTTATAATTCTAATATTTGATGTTTTATTTACAAATCCAATTTTTGGTGTATAGTTTTTTCCTAGTTTCTTATGGTTAATGGAATTGTTTAAAAGTTCTATAGAAATACAAAATCCATTTTTTGGCAACTTTATATTTTGCTCTGTAAAATCAACTTTGTATTTTTTCATTTGCTCATTAGGTACTATAGATACCATTTTAGTATTTAGAATATGATCAGGTATCCCCTTAATATTTAAGGAGTAAACATTTATTCTAAAAGGTATAACAGGGTTTCCTTTAAATCCTAAAACAATAGTTATAGATTCTAAATATTTATTTTCTAATTTATTGTCAAAAACCAATACTCCTTCTTCAAAATTATAATTATAAACATATTGCATATTTTTCAATCTTCTTGATATTGGAACAATATGTCTTACGTTTTTAGATGGTAAAATTATTAGAGAATCTAACAAAAATGTTTTGTTTTTCAGAACAAAAAATGATTTGTCAAAATATTTTTCTGCTTTAAAACCAAAGCTTTCAAATCCTATGGAGCTAATTAATATTGAGTCATTAGGATTAGCCCACAACTTAAAATACCCCATAGAATCTGAAATACAACCGTAAAATCCATTATTGTAAACTGAAGCGTAGGGGACTCCATTTGTTTGGCTATCTAAAATTCGACCCTTTATAAATTTGCCTTGTTGACAAAAAGAAGTTTTTGTAAAAAGTAAAAAAAGTAAAAAAAGTAATAAGTACCTCATTTATTGCATACAATCTCCAGTAGATTCTTGAGTTCTATTTGCTATTCCGATACCAAAAGCATGAATGTTTGTGGCTGGTAAAATACACATCTACCATTAGCAACACTTCCGCCAGATTCTGTATAATTTTCTGGTGTAGGCTGCACAATTGGATCTCCAGAACTGCACCAACCAAACCAACAACTAACATCTCTAAAACTACTTAATGTAATTATAGATAAAAATAAAAAAATTACTAGTAGTACCTTTTTGTTTTGTTTTTTCATGAGTTATAATTTTGTAAACAAAGTTAATTTTTTTAATAATAATTCCAAAGTATTTTTTTGAAATTTTTAAGGAAGTATTACACTTTCTAAAATTCAAACATTTGCATTAATAACGCTTGTAATTGTCACCGGTTTAGTTTTTTCTACTTAAATAAAAGAAAAATATAGGCCTATTCGTGTTATACTGATTTATATTCAATTTAAATTTAAAAAACGCTATTAATCCAAATTTAAGTAAATACAATGGAAAAAACGGTAAAGTAGCTTTTTGGAGCAATATTATCTTTAAAAAAATCCACCATTCAATGTTTAAGGAATTTAAAAGAGGTATTTTTTTTGCCTTACGTTTTAAATATTTTAAAAATATTAAGGTTTTGAATTAGACATTAAACCCTTGGCTATCATTGTGGGGGCACATGTACCAGTGGAAATATAGGCACTGTAGAATGTACCTTGATAAGGGAATTACTGATTAAAGTGATAAACAATGGCTTAGATTTATTAAATGTAAGTTCTTATTACCAGCAAGTTATGGGTACTATTATTATCGGAGCAGTGCTGCTGGATAGTTGGAACCAAAAAAAAATGGCTTCTTAGTCAGCAATGGAACTTTGTTTTTTGTATCTTGTAGAGATTAACGGTGATCGATGTACTAAATTATACAAATTTCTATGTCTTATCTGTTAAGCCCATGTTCCGAATCCACTATATTTGAACTAATTTAAAACTTAAAATTTCATGAAAAAAGTATTCTTTCTTTTTATTTCAATTGCCATTATTTCCTGTAATTCTTCAAAAAATTCCAACGAAAAAAAAATAAAAATTGGAGCTACAATGCTAAGTATGCAAAAGGAATTCATTGTGAACATTGCAGATGAAATGCAGAAAAAAGCGGATGAGTTGGGTGTGGAGCTAATCATTGTTGATGCCGAAGGCTCCGCTTTAAAACAGATAGAACAAGTTGAAAGTTTTATCGCACAGAAAGTAGATGTAATTATCCTAAATCCTATAGAGTTTGAAGCCAGTTCGCCAGCAGTGGCAAAAGCGTTGGCAGCAAAAATTCCGATTATCAATGTTAACTCAGCCACCAAGGCAACTCCAACCGCTTTTGTAGGTTCTAACGACGTAGAATCAGCCCAAATTGCCATGAAATACATCGCTGAAAAATTGGGTGGGAAAGGCAATTTGGTTATGATTCAAGGTTTAATGGGTCAGGCCGCACAACTCCAAAGAGAGGAAGGATCGAAAGAGGTATTGAAGCAATTTCCTAATCTTAACCTTTTGTCTCAACAAACCGCCGAATGGGATAGAGCCAAAGGCATGGATTTAATGCAAAACTGGATCCAGTCCTATGGAGACAAAATAAACGCTGTTTTTGCACACAACGATGAAATGGGATTGGGAGCAGTAAAAGCCCTTCAAGCAGCAGGAATGAAAGATAAAGTTTTGGTAATAAGTGTAGATGCTATTAAAGATGCCCTTCAATCAGTCCAAAAGGGAGAGTTGAATGCTACAGTATTTCAAAATGCTAAACAGCAAGGAGCAGGGGCTATAGAAACTGCTGTTAAAATTGTCAAAAAACAGGCTTTCGAAAAAGAAGTGCTTATACCTTTCGAGTTGGTTACAAAAGACAATGTGGATTCTTATTTGAAGTGAATGTCATTTAAAATCATCTCCAGATAAACAATATGCAATTATTTACGCTTTTAAAGCTAAATAAATTTAAGTCAATAATGAAAATTACAGAAAAACAAATCAACAATTATTCGTACAAAATTGAGAAGTTGTCAACGATAAAATCAAAAAAAATTTACATTCAAAACCTACCAACAGCTGATTGAATTCACAAATAGTATTTTTGAAATCGCTCAAAAACAGAATCATCACCCAGACCTCCAGCTAAAATTCAAGGAAGTCCTAGTGTCAATAAGCAACCACGACGAAAAAAATATATCTTCGAAATGTAATAATTTTGCCAATGCAATAGATTTAATTAATTTTTCTCCATCTATTTAGTTTTAATTCCTATTTTTGCAGTCCAAAATACATTCTAGGCTAAAAATTGATTCTTTATGGCAACAGTAAAAAAGAAAGAGGCATCTAAAGTAAAATTTTCTAAAGAACAATATATCTACTGGTATGAGTCTATGCAACTTCAAAGAAAATTTGAAGAAAAGGCCGGGCAATTATATGGTCAACAAAAAATAAGAGGCTTTTGCCATTTATATATTGGTCAAGAAGCCTGTTCATCAGGAGCGGTTTCAGCTTTAGAAAAAGGAGATAAATACATTACCGCTTATAGAGACCATGGGCATCCATTAGCTTTGGGTACAGATCCAAAAAGAATTATGGCCGAATTGTTTGGCAAAGTTACTGGTACTACCAAAGGCAAAGGGGGCTCAATGCATATTTTTGACAAAGAAGTAGGTTTTATAGGTGGTCACGGTATTGTCGGTGCGCAGATTCCAATGGGAGCTGGAATCGGATTTGCAGAAAAATATTTAAATACTGGCAAAATTTGTATTTGTTATTTTGGTGATGGGGCTGTTCGTCAAGGTGCTTTACATGAGGCTTTTAATATGGCAATGACATGGAAATTACCCACTATTTTTGTTGTTGAAAACAATGGTTACGCTATGGGAACTTCAGTAGAAAGAAGCTCTAATGTAAGAGAACTTTATACCTTAGCTGAAGCTTACGATATGCCCGCGGAACCAGTAGATGCTATGGATGTAGAAATAGTTCATGAAGCAGTAGGTCGGGCTGCAGAAAGAGCTAGAAATGGAGATGGGCCTACTTTCTTGGAGTTTATAACCTATAGATTTAGAGGGCATTCAATGTCTGATCCTCAGAAATATAGAACAAAAGAAGAAGTGGCTGAATGGAAAATGAGAGATCCTGTTGAGTTAATTAAACATCGAATTTTAGAAAATAATATTGCTTCTGAAGATGAACTTACAGCCATTGATGCTAAGATAAAAATAATTGTAGATGAGTCTGTTCAGTTTGCAGAAGAATCACCTTATCCACAACCTCATGAGGCATTTGAGGATATTTATGTACAAAAAGATTACCCTTTTGTAATGGAATAAAATTAAGAAAGCCCTGTTTAAGGGCTTTCTTAATACAATTTAATAATTTTGGTGCATTTTTTAATCAGAATAATGTAATTATTATCAATCAATTTCATAAATTTGCACTCCAAAAATTTTGAACACGAAAAAAATGGCTAAAAAAGTAAATTCGGGTATAGATATTATAGAAAATGCAGACGCATTAAAGAAGGAATTTTTTAAAGCTGAAGGTCTTTTAGAAAAAAACAGTAAAGTACTTTCTTATATTGGAGGAGGTATATTGGCACTAGTAGCTCTATATTTTGGATATAAATATTGGAATGAAACTCAAGAAAAAGAAGCACAAACCGCTATTTATGATTCATTTTTTGCTTTTGAGGCAGATTCTTTAAATCAGGCATTAAAAGGACAGGGTGGAAATGAGGGTCTTATTTCTGTTGGAGATAATTATCCTTCTACTAAAGGAGGTAAATTAGCTAACTTGGCAGCTGGAATTGTACTTATGAATCAATCAAAATATAAAGAAGCCATAGAAAGATTGGATAAATTTTCATCAAATGATCAAGTTGTACAAGGAAAGGCCTATTGTTTAATTGGTGACTGTCAAATGGAATTAAAAGCTACAGATGAAGCTATTAAATTCTATCAAAAGGCTGTTGACTACAAACCAAATAAATTTGCTACTCCAGGTTACATGATGAAGTTGGCATTGGCATTTTCAGAAGCCAAAAACCCTAGCTCGGCGATACAAATATATTCTGATTTAATTTTAAAATATCCTGCTTCTACTGAAGCGACAATAGCCAAAAAGTATAAATCGAGGCTAGAAACGGAAGCTGGCGAGTAACCTAGATTAATAATAAGATATAATCAAGGGATAAGCCATACGGTTTATCCTTTTTTTGTGTAAAAAAATCAAAATATTTCTTATGTCTTCAATTCATAAAAATTTAAGTATTTTTAGTACTGAAAAACTTCCTAATGTTAGCAATAAAAGATTTGCAATTGTTGTGGCCGAATGGAATGACGAAATTACAGAGCTTCTTGCACAAGGAGTTATAAATACATTATTAAAATTTGGTGCTTTAGAAGAAAATATAACTAAAGCATATGTTCCAGGGAGTTATGAATTAAGTTTCGGAGCACAGATTTTTGCTCAGAAGCCTGAAATTGATGCTGTGATTGCTATTGGCTGTGTTATTCAAGGCGAGACTCGTCATAATGATTATATAAATCATGCAGTTGCAGGTGGTTTAACTCAAGTGGCCTTAAAATTCAATAAACCAGTTATTTTTGGTGTTTTAACACCAAATACCCATCAACAAGCCCTCGACAGGGCAGGTGGCAAACATGGAAATAAAGGAGACGAAGCAGCTATTACTGCAATTAAGATGTTAGGTCTTGTTTAACTTTTTAATTTTAGATTCAAACAAATTAAGTTTTTTAAAGAATAGTAAAAATATATGCAAGTTTGGAAATTTGGAGGCACTTCTGTAGGAAAGCCTGAACGCATGAATTCAATCAGAACGCTAGTTAATGCTGACAATTCAAGAAAAGTAGTGGTTCTTTCTGCACTTTCTGGTACAACAAATAGCCTATTAGAAATAGGGGAAGCAATAAAAAACACAAATATTGATAAAGCAAATGGAATAATTGATTTGTTAGAGAACCATTACCAATTATTTATTTCTGAACTTTACAAAACCTCAAGAGGCTTGGCTAAAGGGGCAACAATCATTGAGAAGGAGTTTGATTTTATTAAATTTTTGGTTGCTATTAGTCCTTTTACTTTGAAACAAGAAAAAGAATTGGTAGCTCAAGGAGAATTACTTTCTACACAAATTTTTTCCGCCTATTTAGAAGAACAGGGCGATAGTGTAGTTTTGATTCCTGCTTTAGATTTTATGAGAATTGATGCAGATAATGAGCCTGAATTTAAACTTATTGAAGAAAAATTAAATCAGCTTCTCATTGGTCAAGAGGACAAAAAGATAATAATTACCCAAGGTTTTATTTGTAGAAACCCAAGAGGGGAGGTTGACAATCTTAAAAGAGGAGGTTCTGATTATACGGCTTCTTTAATAGGTGGAGCTATTAATGCAGAAGAAATTCAGATTTGGACGGATATAGACGGAATGCATAATAATGATCCCAGAATAGTTAAAGGTACATTTCCCGTACGTGAATTGAGTTTTGAAGAAGCTGCAGAATTAGCCTATTTTGGAGCAAAAATACTTCATCCCAGTACTATCACACCAGCAAAAATGAAAGGTGTCCCTGTGCGATTGAAGAATACTATGGAGCCTAAAGCTGCAGGAACTTTAATAACTTCAGAAGTAAATCATGCTTCTGAAATAACAGCTATCGCGGCTAAAGACAATATTACTGCCATTTATATTCATTCTACTAGAATGCTGAATGCATATGGTTTTTTAAGAAAGGTTTTCGAAATATTTGAGAAATACAAAACACCTGTAGATATGATCACTACTTCTGAAGTGTCTGTGGCTGTAACTATTGATAATGATGAAAACTTAAATAAAATTACCGAGGAATTAAATCTTTTTGCTGAAGTTGAACCACATGATTTTAACCAAAGTATTATTTGTATAGTAGGAAATTTCATGGCAGACAAAGCAGGCATAGCCCTAAAAGTACTGGAAGCTCTAAAGGATATTCCAGTAAGGATGATTGTATATGGAGCTTCTGAACACAATATGTCTATATTAGTGGATACAAAGGATAAAAATAATGCTTTAAATGCATTGAATGTAGGACTTTTTTAAGATTAGTAAGAATGAAAAGATCAATTGTACAAGTTTTTGAAAAAGATTTAAATCGATTAAAAATTGAAATAGAAGCATTCGAAGTTGAAGAAAATCTTTGGTTAAAAAGTGATGGAATCAATAATTCTGCTGGAAATTTGTGTTTACATATTATTGGAAACCTTAATAATTATATTGGTGCAATTTTAGGAAATACAGGATATATTAGAAATAGACCATTGGAATTTACCGAGAAAATTACCAAAAATAGCTTGTTGGAAAAAATTGAAAAAACCCAAGTAGTAGTCTTCAAAACTTTAGAAAGTCTAAATCCAGATCATTTGGAAAGAATTTATCCTGAAGATGTTTTAGGCTATAGAATGACCACTGAGTATTTTCTTATACACCTTTTAGGTCATCTTAATTATCATTTAGGACAAATAAATTATCATAGAAGGATATTATGCTACAATTAAGTTTTATAAAAGAAAACAAATTTTTTACTATTGCTGGTCTTGAAAAAAAGTTTTTCAAAAATGCAGCAGAAGTAATAGATCAGGTTTTAAATTTAGATCAAAAACGAAAAGACATAAAGCTTGAACTAGACAATTCTTTAGCCGAGGCCAATCTACTTGCAAAACGAATAGGTGGTTTTATGAAAGAAGGAAAAACCGCTGAAGCAGAAAGTGCAAAAGCTGAAACGGCAGTTTTGAAGAATAAATCTAAAGAGTTGGAAGAATTATTTAAACAAACAGAGACCAATTTACAAGATTTAATGGTCACTATTCCCAATTTGCCTCATAGTAGTGTCCCAGTTGGTAGAACCCCCGAAGAAAATGAGGTGGTTTTTTCATTTGGGGAAATTCCAAAATTATATAGTGAAGCACAACCTCATTGGGATTTAATTAAAAAGTACGATATTATAGATTTTGAATTAGGAAATAAAGTTGCTGGTGCTGGTTTTCCATTTTATAAAGGCAAAGGAGCAAAAATTCAAAGAGCATTAATTAATTTTTTCTTAAATGAAGCCGAAGCAGCAGGATATTATGAAGTACAACCGCCAATAGTAATAAACGCAGCTTCAGGGTTTGGAACAGGACAATTGCCCGACAAAGAAGGACAAATGTATTATGCCAATGCAGATGACTTATACCTTATCCCAACGGCAGAGGTACCAGTAACCAATATGTATAGAGATGTGATTTTGCCTGATAACGAGCTTCCAAAGAAAAATGCGGCGTATACACCATGTTTTAGAAGAGAAGCCGGAAGTTGGGGTGCTCATGTTCGAGGTTTAAACCGCTTACATCAGTTTGATAAAATAGAGATAGTTCAAATTAGAAAACCCGAAGAATCTTATAAAGCTTTGGAAGAAATGGTGGAACATGTAAAAGGCTTGTTAGTAAAATTAGCTTTGCCTTTTAGGATTTTACGTCTTTGTGGTGGTGATATGGGGTTCACTTCTTCACTTACCTACGATTTCGAAGTTTGGTCAGCCGCACAAGAACGATGGCTAGAAGTAAGTTCAGTTTCAAATTTTGAATCGTATCAAGCAAATAGACTAAAGCTTCGTTATAAAGTAGATGGGAAAACACGACTCTTACATACTTTAAACGGTTCAGCATTAGCATTACCTAGAATATTAGCGGCCATTCTAGAAAATAACCAAACCCAAGATGGAATCAAAATTCCTGAAGTATTAAAAGCTTTTTGTGGATTTGAAACAATTGATTAAGTAAATTAAAATCCAAATATCTTATTTTTTGGAGTACGCAAAGAAAGTAGTTTTAATTTTTTAAACAAATAGAATTTATCAATAGTTTTCTATTTAATCATTAAATTAATAGTTTATTTTGCTTTTTTATATTGATTCTAAATGGTTTGTGAAGTACTTTTGAATTAAAATTATTAATTGGATTTTTCTAAGTATCTATTGCCAATAAAATTTTAATTAAATAAACAAAAAATCATTATGTCTTGGATTACAAAAACTTTAACAAGCTCTATAGGTAAAAAGCTATTAATGGCACTTACAGGTTTGTTTTTGTGTACGTTTTTGGTAGTACACCTTATTGGGAATTTGCAATTATTTAAAAACGACGCTGGCTATGCTTTTAATAATTATGCCGTTTTTATGACTACTTTTCCACTTATTAAGCTTGTTTCTTATGTAAACTATGCATTAATTTTATTCCATGCATTTTGGGGGCTGTATATTACCTATCAAAATAGAAAAGCTCGTTCAGTCTCTTATTCAGTTGTAAAAAATGCTTCTAGTGTATTCAGTCGAAACATGGCAATTTTGGGTACCATACTTCTAGTCTATATTGTGGTTCACATGAGCGATTTTTGGTATAAGTATCATTATGAGGCTTTGCCTTATGTGCAATATATCGAAAATTTAAGCTCTGGAGAAGTGGTAACTTCAATGAAAGAAGAGGGGTATGTTCAATTAGCCAAAAAAGTAGAGACTATTAATGAAGCTGCTGGAACTAGAACTACCATCGTAAAGGATTTATATCAAGTGGTAGCTTATTCTTTCAAAAGTGTATTTTTAGTTTTGTTTTATGTGTTTGCGATGTTTGCAGTTTCTTTTCATCTTATTCATGGCTTTCAAAGTGCTTTTCAAACGATTGGTGCCAATCATCCAAAATACACCCCTATTTTTAAATTTTTAAGCATTTGGATTTTCGGAATTTTGATTCCAATAGGATATGCCGCAATGCCGATTTATTTCTATTTTCTTAAGTAAAAAAAGCGTAGTTTAACATATAATATAATGGCAGAAGTAACATTTAAATTAGACGCTAAAGTGCCTGAAGGCCAAATTGGCGAAAAGTGGACAAAATATAAATCTACCGTACCTTTAGTAAATCCAGCCAACAAAAGACATTTGGAGATTATTGTTGTAGGTACTGGTTTAGCTGGAGCTTCTGCAGCAGCTACTCTTTCTGAAATGGGTTATAAAGTGAAAACGTTTTGTTTTCAAGATTCTCCAAGAAGAGCTCATTCAATTGCTGCTCAGGGAGGAATAAATGCTGCCAAAAACTATCAAAATGATGGAGATTCTGTTTACCGACTTTTTTATGATACCATTAAAGGAGGAGATTACAGAGCAAGAGAAGGCAATGTCCATAGATTAGCAGAAGTATCTTCTTCGATAATTGACCAATGTGTTGCTCAAGGCGTGCCATTTGCTCGTGATTACGGCGGGATGTTAAGAAATAGGTCTTTTGGTGGTACACAAGTACAACGTACATTTTATGCCGCTGGACAAACAGGTCAACAATTGCTTTTAGGAGCTTATTCCGCATTGGAAAAGCAAGTGGGAAAAGGTGCTGTGGAAATGTTTTCTCGTCATGAAATGCTAGATGTTGTAAAAATAGATGGTGTAGCAAGAGGAATAATAGCAAGAAATTTAGTTACTGGTGAGCTAGAAAGACACTTTGGTCATGCTGTTTTATTATGCACAGGTGGTTATGGTAATGTTTTTTACCTCTCTACTAATGCAATGGGTAGTAATGTAACTGCAGCTTGGAAAGCACATAGAAAAGGAGCATTTTTTGGAAATCCATGTTTTACCCAAATTCACCCAACATGTATTCCAGTTTCTGGAGATCATCAGTCAAAGCTAACTTTGATGTCTGAATCTTTAAGAAACGATGGTAGAATATGGGTACCTAGAGAGAAAGATGACAAAAGAGCAGCAAATGAGATACCGGAAGAGGAAAGAGATTATTATTTAGAAAGAAGATATCCTGCATTTGGAAATCTTGTTCCAAGAGATATAGCCTCTAGAGCTGCAAAAGAAAGATGCGATGCTGGTTACGGAGTTGGAATAACAAAAATGGCAGTTTATTTAGATTTTAAATTTAATCTAGTAAATAAATATGGCAAAGCCCAAGCTACAAAATTGAGAATCGAGAATCCAGACTTAGAGACACTTACTCGACTAGGAAAAGAAGTTGTAAAAGAGGAGTATGGAAACTTGTTTGACATGTACAAACAAATTACTGGGGAAGATCCCTATGAAGTGCCCATGAAAATTTATCCTGCAGTGCATTATACAATGGGTGGTCTATGGGTAGATTATAATTTAATGACTACCGTGCCCGGTTTATATGCCCTAGGTGAAGCTAATTTTTCGGATCATGGAGCAAATAGATTAGGAGCATCCGCTTTAATGCAAGGCTTGTCTGATGGATATTTTGTAATTCCATATACAATTGGTTCTTATTTATCCAACGATATTAAAACCAAAGCTATTTCCATTGATCACGAAGCATTTGTAGAAGCCGAAAAGGCGGTAAAAGAAAGAATCGATTTTTTCTTAAATATTAAAGGCACACAATCACCAGAATCATTCCATAAGCGTTTGGGAAAAATAATGTGGAATAAGTGCGGAATGGCTAGAAATGAGGAAGGCTTAAAAAAGGCCATTTCTGAAATTCAGGCCTTAAAAAAAGAGTTTTGGTCTGATGTTAGAGTAATGGGTGATGCCGATGGATTTAATCCAGAACTTGACAAGGCAGGTAGAGTGGCAGATTTTATTGAATTAGGTGAGTTGATGTGTGTAGATGCATTAAATCGAAACGAATCTTGTGGTGGTCATTTTAGAGAAGAGTTCCAAGAAGGTGGTGGGGAGGCTTTAAGAGACGATGAAAACTTTATGTTTGTGTCAGCTTGGGAATATCAAGATGAAAGCGAATGGAATCTTCATAAAGAAGATTTAAAATATGAAAATATTAAAATAGCCCAACGTAATTACAAATAATTAGTACTATTAGCTCAATTTCAACAATTATGAGTACAGAAAATATGACCATCAATTTGAAAGTATGGAAACAAAAAAATTCCAAAAAAATAGGTCACTTAGAAAATTATACCGTTAATCATGTTTCACCAGACATGTCTTTTTTGGAGATGTTCGATATTTTAAACGAACAACTTATTCAAGAAGCAAAAGAGCCAATAGCCTTTGATCACGACTGCAGAGAAGGGATATGTGGAATGTGCTCTATGTATATTAATGGGAAGCCTCATGGGCCTTTGGATGGCGTCACCACTTGCCAGCTTCACATGAGAAGTTTTACAGATGGTGATACTATCGTGGTTGAGCCTTGGCGTGCTACAGCTTTTCCAGTAATTAAAGATTTAGTTGTGGATCGCTCTGCATTCGATAGAATTATTGCTGCAGGAGGTTATGTTTCAATTAATACAGGTAATGCTCAAGATGCAAATAATTTGCCAATTGGAAAAGATGATGCAGACAAAGCATTTGCCGCCGCTGCTTGTATAGGCTGCGGTGCATGCGTAGCGGCTTGCAAAAATGCTTCAGCTATGTTGTTTGTTTCTGCAAAAGTTTCTCAATTAGCACTATTGCCTCAAGGTCAACCAGAAAGGCAAAAAAGAGCCTTATCTATGGTTGCTCAAATGGATGTTGAAGGATTTGGATCTTGTACAAACACTGGAGCATGTGAAGCAGAATGTCCCAAAGAAATTTCATTAGAAAATATTGCTAGATTAAATAGAGAATTTTTGGGAGCCAGCTTTAGTAGTCCTCAAATCTAGAAATCTATTAAGTATTTTTTAATAACTAATAAAATGACCTTTAAGAAATTATCTTAAAGGTCATTTTATTAGAATTTTTTATCTAGCAGCAAAGCAAACTATTGTTTGAAAAAGTCGTCCATAAATTTGGAATTGTAAAAATAAATTATCTATATTTGTGCAAAGTTGTGTGGATTTAGTAGCGTAACACCCGCGTTGGTTTCCGATGCGGGTGTTTTTTTTGTTCAAATTTGTCCCGTCCTGAAATAGCGTTACAATAAAAGTAATGTTATGAAAGAATCAAATGAGAATCAGTATGTTAAGCGTACACAGAAAGATTATAGTTATGCTTTTAAATTAGCCATTGTTCAAGAGATTGAAAATGGAGAATTGGGAATAAAAGCCGCCGCTCGAAAATATGGGATTCAATCTCATTCCACTGTCACTTTATGGTTGCGAAAATATGGTAACTTTGATTGGATAAATAAATCAACTCAAAAGATGCCAAAATCCAAAGATCAAAAATTGTTTGAATTAGAGCAGAAAGTTCTTTTATTAGAAAAGCAAAAGAAAGAGCTTGAGAAGAAAGTTGAGCAAGCTGATAAGAAGGCTATTTTCTTCGATATGATGATAGATATCGCTGAAAAAGAATTCAAAATTCCTATCAGAAAAAAGTGATGGCCCAAGCAATCAATCGATATAAAATTGAACAAGGCGAAAGCTTAAGTGGCTTAAGTAGATTGCTTGGGATTAATAGACAAATCTATTACCGTTCAATTCGAATTAACACTAACACAAGAAAGTTAATTGAAAAAGTACTAGCAATGGTACGAGAAGTTAGACTTCAAATGCCTAGAATCGGCACCAGAAAATTATTTTATCTATTGTTAGACAAGTTGAAGCCTTTGAAAGTTGGTAGGGATAGATTGTTTTCAATTCTTAAGGCTAACAATTTGTTAATCAGCCCTAAAAGAAGCTATCATACCACCACTGATTCACATCATCGTTTCAAAAAACAAAAGAATCTAATTGAAAATGTCACTCCAATTAGACCAGAGCAGATTTGGGTTTCTGATATAACTTACATTGGAAACAGAAAGAATCCAATGTATCTATCACTGGTGAGCGATGCATATTCTAAGAAGATTGTAGGATATAATGTTTCAAACACTTTAGAAACAAAAGCATCATTAGAAGCTTTAAAAATGGCTATAAAAAATAGGATCTATAAAACAGAAAGTTTAATACATCACTCTGATAGAGGATTACAATATTGCAGCGGGGACTATCAGAAAATACTAATTAAAAACTCTATCACTTGCAGCATGACTGAAAGTTATGACCCTTATGCCAATGCAATTGCGGAAAGAGTAAATGGAATTCTCAAACAAGAATTCATAGGATATGACAGATACATCAATCTAAACATGATGAGCGAATTAGTAAAAAACAGTATAAAGATATATAATCAATTCAGACCTCATTATTCTTGTCACTTTCAAACACCGCAAAAAATGCATCAACAAAGACAAATAAAAATCAGAACATATAAAAAAAAGAATCCAACTGAAAATTCTCAATTGGATTCCGTAAATTAGTATTTTAAATATAAATAAGTGTATCGCTTATTTAGGACTAGACAACCTAAAAAAATCTAATGAATAAATTTAAAAAATAGTATTACAAACAGATATTCTTTGCAATATTTGAAACTAGTTATTCCTATTAAATGTAGGCCA
>JANOMP010000311.1:0-19956 GCA_031420365.1 Cytophagaceae bacterium | reverse complement strand
AAAAATGCGTTGAACTTATACTTGAAAATGAGAGATTTATTGAATAGCGAACATTGTATTTTATTAATGAAAGCAAACAAAAATGATTTTAAATTTAGTTTCTTACATTTAGTTTTTAACCCATTTTATTTAAATTAACTTTGCAAATAATTCTTTTCTTTTATTATGCTTTTTGTTTTTAATTTTAGTGATTTCCAATGGATATTAATGATGGTTGGAACAGCAATTATTGGCTTATCTAAAGCAGGAATAAAAGGCATTGATATGATGAATGTAACAATAATGGCGATGGTTTTTGGAGGAAAAGCATCAACTGGAGTAATTCTGCCTTTATTATGTTTTGCTGATATATTGGCAGTATTATATTACAAAAGACACGTTCAATGGCTCTATTTTAGAAGGTTAATTCCTCCAATGTTGATTGGCGTAATAGTAGGAGCTTGGTGGGGAAAAGATATTGACGAAAGAGTATTTAAAAAAATAATGGCTATCATTGTTTTGACTACTGTCATTATAATATTTTGGATGGAAAGAAGGAAGACTCAAAAAGTACCTTCATCCTATTTATTTAGTAACAGCATGGGTTTTGTTGCTGGATTCACCACTATGTTGGGGAATTTAGCCGGTACTTTTTCAAATATCTATTTTTTGGCTTTAAAACTTTCTAAAAACGATTTCATAGGTACAGCTGCATGGGTATTTTTTACAATTAATTTGATCAAAGTGCCTTTTCAATTTTTCATTTGGAAAAATATAAATGCTGAAACCCTGAAAATTGATTTATTTTTAATTCCTGCCCTTTTACTAGGATTTGCTTTCGGAATTAAACTGGTTGGAAAAATTAACGAATTGTTTTTTAGAAAACTGATAATGACATTAACTTTGATTGGTTCATTCTTAATATTCTTTATTTGATTTTTTAATAAAAATGTTAAATAAAGAAAATTCTTTATATAAAAAAAATGAAAGTAGGAGAATACAATTCTTTAACTATACTTAGAGCCACAAGTGTTGGTATGTATTTAGGGGACGATGAAGGTAATGATGTATTGTTGCCTCATAAATACATACCAGGCAACGCTCAAATTGGAGAAAATTTGGAAGTTTTTATATATCGAGACTCCGAAGACAGGCTAATTGCAACTAACTTAAAACCAGCATTGACTTTAAATCAATTTGCGGTTTTAGAAGTAGCTGCCACCTCTTCAATAGGAGCATTTTTAGATTGGGGGCTTGAAAAAGATCTTTTTGTGCCTTTCAGAGAGCAAAATCATAAACTTCAAAAAGGGCAGTGGGTTACTATTTATCTTTATTTAGATAAGGAAACAGATAGATTAGTAGGTTCAGCAAAGATAAATAAGTTTTTTAAAAACGAGGAAGGAATAAATTTAAAAGAAGGTCAAGAAGTAGACCTACTGGTTATTGAAAAAACAGATTTAGGTCATAATGTTGCTATTAATAATAGTTATAAAGGTCTCATGTATGAGAATGAAACTTTTAAAAGAGTTGCTTGGGGCGATACTATTAAAGGATATATAAAAACCATAAGAGAAGATAATAGAATTGATGTTTCATTGCAACCAATGGGTTTTTTGAAAACCTTAGAGCCAAATTCTAAAACAATTATAGAAAAACTTACTGCTGCGGGAGGAACTTTACAGTTATCTGATTCAACAGACCCAATTGTAATAATGGAAGTACTTGAAATGAGTAAAAAAAGCTTTAAAAAAGCGATTGGGTCATTATACAAAGAGAAAAAGATCAGCTTAGACGGAGATTCAATTTCTCTAATAAATTAAATTACTTTTTCTATATTTATTGAAGAATGAAAATTAAAGATGTCACCAAGTTCCTAGAAAGTATTGCTCCACTCTCTTATCAAGAGAGTTATGATAATTCAGGACTTATTATCGGCGATTTAGAAAATGAAATTTCTGGTGTTCTGGTGAGTTTAGACATAACCGAAGCCGTTATTGACGAGGCAATTCGAAAAAAAACTAATCTTGTGGTTGCGCATCACCCGCTAATTTTTAAAGGATTAAAAAAAATAAATGGGAGTAACTATGTTGAAAAAACTGTTATTAAAGCCATTAAAAATGATATAGCTATTTATGCTATTCATACTAATCTGGACAATGTGGCAAATGGAGTAAATTTTAAAATAGCCGAAAAACTGGGCTTAAAAAACATTAAAATCTTAGCCCCTAAAAGCCAAACATTAATGAAATTAACGGTTTTTGTTCCTCAGGAATCAACTGGGAAGCTTTTAGACGCTCTTTATAATGCGGGTGCTGGTGAAATAGGAAATTATTCCCACTGTAGTTTTAGAACAGAAGGTAAAGGAACATTTAAACCAAACCATCTTGCCAATCCGTTTATAGGTAAAGTAGGATATTTAGAAGAAGTAGAAGAATCAAGAATTGAAGTGGTTTTTCCAAGTTATTTAAAAAATCAGGTTTTGAAAGGAATGCAATCAGGACATCCTTATGAGGAGATTTCTTATTATTTGCATCTTTTAGAAAATCAAAATCTAGCAGTAGGCTCAGGTGCAATTGGTGATTTGCCAAGGGAGATGGATATAACGCATTTTTTACCATATTTAAAAGAAAAATTGCGTTTGAAGGTAATTAAATATACAGAAAGTCAAAGAAACAAATTAAAAAAAATAGCGATTTGCGGAGGAGTAGGAAGTTTTCTATTAAATGAAGTTAAAAGAACTGGAGCTGATGTTTTTATTACCTCAGATTATAAGTATCACGAGTTTTTTGATGCAGAAAATCAAATAATTATTGCAGATATTGGGCATTTTGAGAGCGAACAATTTACAAAAGATCTATTAGTAGAAAATATATCAAAAAAATTCATTAATTTTGCGACTTATTTATCAGAAATAGATACCAATCCAATTAAATATTATTATTGAAAGAGCTTTCTGAAGTTCTTTTTACATTTTTAAGTATATGGAGATTACAATTGCAGACAAACTGATTACACTTCTAGAGCTTCAAGAGATAGATTCAAGGCTAGATCAATTAAGAAAACTTCGCGGAGATTTACCAGAAGAAGTTAAAGACCTTGAAGATGAAGTAATTGGCATAGAAACCAGAATTTCTAAATTTCAGAAAGAAATAGAAGTTTTTAAAGTAGAAATTGACCGTCACATTCACAACAAAAAAGAATCTGAGAAACTAATTTTGAAATACAAAGATCAACAAATGAACGTTAGAAATAATCGTGAATTTGATGCTATTTCAAAAGAATTAGAATTGCAAGAACTTGAAATTCAACTTTCTGAAAAAAGAGTTAAGGAGGCAGAATATAAAATTTCTGTAAAGCAGCAAGAAATTGGTGATACTGATGGAAGCAGAGAGAAAAGAGCGGCCGTTTTAGAGCAAAAAAGATTGGAACTTGATAAATTGGTAAACGAAAGCCAGGATGAAGAAGAGAAGCTTATTAAGCAAAGTGATAAGCAAGGTAAGAAAGTAGAAGATAGGCTTTTAAAGGCATATCAAAGAATCCGTGGAGGTGCTAAAAATGGACTTGCAGTGGTTGCTGTGGACAGAGGAGCTTGTGGTGGATGTTTTAATGTGGTACCTCCTCAGCGTCAGGCTGATATCATGGATAAGCAAAAAATCATTATATGCGAGCATTGTGGAAGAATATTAGCAGATGCAGATATGATTAAGGTACATAGAAAGAAAAAGTAAAAACATAGAAAAAAGGAGCAATAAGCTCCTTTTTTTATGCTTTTATCGTAAATATTTTTTAATTCTAGAATCAGTTTCAAAATAAAAAATTTCATTTTAACTCAAAAAGCAAAAATTATATTTGAAACTATAATGGGTATTTTTAAATTTATCTAATTTCTTATTGATAAGATTCTAAATCTATTCTTCATAATAATAACCAAAAATAATTCCCATTTCGTCATCGCTTGTAAAACCAAATCTCACAGATTTATCTGTGAAATTGTTATAAGTTATTCTTGATGTGAGCCCTTCACCAGCTTTTAAGCTAATTGGAACAGCAAAATCAATTTTATTAGGGTGCTCCCAATTTGTAGAAGTATAAATAATTTCTCCATTTCTTGCTCCTCCGTTAATTAATATTTCAAATTTTTCTCCAAGTTTATGAGTATGTGAAAACAAGGTTACGATTTTTGTGTTTTTGGAGAATTTAAATGTTTGAATGGCAGTTGTTTTTTGTTTTGGAGGCAATGTAAAGCTAGTATTTCCAAAATCAATTATTTTTAAAGTGTTTTTTACTTTTTCTTTTGCTAAAGTATATAAATTTATATTTACTTCTCCATTATACGATTTCGAACTTTTGTTGAAAAAATGAGAATTCATGTCAAAATTCATATTTGGTGGTAATTCCACGGCAGTACCTGCTGGAAAGTTAAATGTAAAATTACTTTCACTACCACCGAAATAAAATACATGATTGGCTAATTCAGTAAAAGTTTTCAAATTAAAACTTTGGTCTTTATATCTTAAATCTCTCATTTCATTCAGTTTAGGTTGGGTATTAGGATTTCTAAATCCATACAAAATAAAATGATGACTTCCTGGATGCATTTTTATTTGAAACTTATTAATATAAACGGCTTCTTTATTATTTAAAGGTTTGTTTATAAAGATTTCGCGTTCAAAATTTGGGAATATTTCAAATGGTTCAATTCTCATCTGAAACCCTTCATTTGCTATAGGAATAGGTAAAGGTTCGAATTTTGCAAGCACAAGAGTTTTGTCATTTAGAAGAGCTACATCTACAACATTACCAGTTTTCGGAGCTCCTGCATCTATCCATCTTTTTACATATTCAATTTGTCCTTTAAACAGCATGTCTCCACCAAGAGGCATAATACTCCCAAAGGTCTTATTGCTTTTATGACTATTTTCAAACAAAAGTTTTTGATAAAAAAGACTATTTTTAGAATCAAATGGAGTTATTAATTGCAATTTTTCTTCTATAGCCGTTACATTTTTAGGTATTTTGCTAAACAAATTATCATATGATTTTCCTTTAGTTAAAATTAAACCATGTTGAAGAAATGCAGGATCGCTTTCGGAGGAATGACAACCACTGACAGCACAATTAGTAGTGAGTAATTGATCTTGAATTAAGTCAAAAGAGTTACCACTTTCCAAAGGAATTTCACTTTCTTTACAACTGTAAACTATTGTCACTACAGCAAAAGAAACCAACAGGAAATAAAAATTATACCTTTTCATTTATAAAAAATTTCTTTTAATAAACGACTAATTTAGATATTTATTTTTTTTTAATTGTACTATTTTTACAATTAGGAGACCAAATATTATTTTCAATTTAGTTTTAGCTCTATACCAATATTGTTCACCTTATTCTGCAGGAAATTTAGGGTTTCATTAAACGCAGACTTATCTTTTAGTTTGGTTTTTACGCCAACGTAAAATTTGATTTTTGGCTCGGTTCCAGAAGGCCTACAAGTGAATTTTGTACCATCTTGTGTAAAAAACTGCAAGACATTAGAAGTTTCTATTCCTAACTGTCCTGAAGGAATATCTGTCACATTTCCAGTAATTAAATCAGTTCTTTTTAAACTACCATAGTCATCCATTCTTATAACTTTTGAACCCGCTAAACTTTTAGGAGGTTTGACCCTAAAGTCTGCCATCATCTGTTGAATTTCCTCTGCCCCAGTTTTCCCTTTTTTAGTAACTGAAATAAGACCCTCATAATAAAACCCAAACTGCTTATACATATCTGCCAAAAAATCGAAAAGACTAAGCCCTTTTTGTTTAGCATAAGCTGTTAATTCAGCAATTATCGCACAACTAGCAATAGCATCTTTATCTCTTACTTTGTCTCCAATTAGGTACCCATAGCTTTCTTCACCGCCAGCTATAAAAGTAGATTTCCCTTCTAACTCTCTAATTACCTGAGCTATATACTTAAAGCCAGTTAATGTATTATAACACTTCACACCGGCTTTTTCTGCCATAGAATCGATTAAATCAGTGGTAACTATTGTTTTGCAAACAAATTCATTGCCAGTAAGTTTTTTTGCGTTCTTCCATGCTTTTAGCAAATAGTAGATAATTAAACTTGCCGCTTGATTTCCATTTAATAATTGCCATTCTCCTTCTGGATTTTTAACGGCCATTCCTACTCTATCAGCGTCAGGATCTGTGGCTATTACTAAGTCTGCATCAATTTCTTTTGCTTTTTTAAGTGCCAAAGTCATTGCTTCTTTTTCTTCAGGATTTGGATAAATCACGGTAGAAAAATTGCCATCGGGATTTGATTGCTCTTTAACTACAGTTACATTTTCAAAGCCTAATTGAGCCAATGCCTTTGGAACCATTGTAATACCAGTGCCATGAATTGGGCTAAAAACAATTTTAAGGTCTTTTTGTTTTTTAATAATTCTAGGAGAAACAGTAATACTTTTAACAGCTTTCAGATATTTCCTATCTAAAACCTCCCCTATCATTCTAATTCTCTTTTTTACTCCTTTAAATTTTATATCCCTTACATTTTTTATTGCATTAACTTCATTAACTATATTTTTATCATGCGGTGCCACTACTTGTGAGCCATCGACCCAATATACTTTATATCCATTATATTCCTTTGGATTATGTGATGCCGTAATTACAATTCCAGATTGACATCCTAATTCCCTAACCGTAAAAGACAATTGAGGAGTTGGACGTAATTCCTTATATAAAAAAACGGTGATTCTGTTTGCTGAAAGAATATTTGCAGCAATTTGAGCGAATTCTGAAGAAAAATTTCTGTTGTCATATGCAATAGCAACTTTAATTATTTGACCTTCAAAACACTTATTTAGATAATTAGCTAATCCTTGAGTAGCTGCTCCAACTGTATATTTGTTCATTCTATTTGAGCCGACACCTATTTCACCTCTCATTCCACCTGTTCCAAACTCTAAATTTTTATAAAAAGAATCTACTAATTGAATAGCATTCCCTTTTTGTATCAAATCGGTAATAGCCAATTTCACATTCTCATCATACCGACCTTTCAGCCAAGTATTAATATTTTTTTCTACGGCTTGATCTAACTTAAGAGTTTTTAGCATTGCAAATATTTTTTTTGTACTAAACAAATTAAAGAATATTAAAACATTTATCAAAATATTTCACTCAATTAATAATCTTAGATAACTTATATCATTAATTTAAATTATCAAGCAAAAACACTAACGATGACATTGCAGCGGCTCCCAATTCTAATTCTCTTTTGTTTATACTTTCAAAAGTATCATTAGCTGCATGGTGGTAATCAAAATATCTTTGTGAATCTGGTTTGAATCCAATTAAAACAGTTCCAGTTTTAGCTAAAGGACCAATGTCTGCTCCACCGCTTCCTTTTCCTATTTCGTGTAGTCCATATAAGGATAACAAATCTTTGAATTTTATTATTTTTTCTATCTCTTTGTCATTTCCAACTACTCCAAAGCCCCTCGGTGTAAATCCTCCAGAATCAGATTCTATGGCATAAACATGCTTTTCTTTTTTTAATACTGCTTGATCCGCATAGGTTGTGCCTCCTTTTAATCCATTTTCTTCATTCATAAACATTACTACCCTAATCGTCCTTTTAGATTTATAACCCAAAGAATTTAAAACTCTTAAAACTTCAATTGCCTGCATACAACCAGCTCCATCATCATGAGCCCCTTCCCCTAAATCCCAAGAATCCAAATGGCCTCCAATAAGTATAATTTCATCTGGTTTTTCAGTTCCTATCATTTCTCCTATTACGTTATGAGATGAAACATCAGCAAAAGTTTCACAATTTTGCTTAAAAAAGAATTTCAAAGCTGGATTTTCCTTTAAAGCCTCACTTAATTTATCCGCAGAATTGGTAGAAATTGCAGCCGCAGGTATCATAGCTCCACCAGAATATCGCATAGAACCCGTGTGAGGCAAATCGTCATTTTTTAAATTCATAGACCTAACAATTACTCCTAAAGCCCCAAATTGAGCGGCCTGAGAAGCCCCGCTACCACGCTGATCTACAGCACCTCCATACGCTTCAAAAGTATTAATTTTAGTAGGGTCCATTGGTCTATTAAAAAACACAATTTTGCCCTTAATTTTATCTTTCCCAGCTTCTTTTAGTTCTTTGAAATTTTGAAATTCAACCAACTCCGCAGTTAACCCAACTGAAGGGGTAGCAACTGAGCCACCTAAAGCAGCAATATTGACTATTATTTTTTTGCCATTTAGATAAAAATATGCTTCTTCTTTCACCCCTCTTTCCCAATGAGGTACTTGCACATCTTGTAAAAAGATATTATCAAAGCCATAAGACTCCATTTTACTTTTTGTAAAATAAACAGCTTTTTTCGCCCCTTCAGAACCGCTAAGTCTTGGTCCTATTTTTTTACACAAAAATTCCAAATTTTTATAAGCGATTCCATCGATTAAAGTTTGATTAAATATTTTTTTAATCATTAATGAGTCCAAATTTTGGGCAAAAAGATTTGCCGAAAAAAGAAAGCATAAATAAAAATATTTCATATTCATATAGTATAAACTTTGTTTGATTTAAGTAAAAATAAATATATTATAAAAAATCCATAAAAAAAGAGGACTTACATAAATCCTCTCAAAATTAAAATATTTCAAATTTCATTTTAATGGCCTCCTAAATGCTCGCTATCATATCCACCAGCAAAAATTAAAATCATTACTAAAGTGCCAACAACAAATGTAAACAAGTCAGTAAAAAGACCTAAAACAAGTAATATTAAAATAAAAGTGGTTATCATTAACCATGTAGGAACGTTATCGAAAGCTTTTGCCATAATTATAATGCATAATTTTGTGCAATAATAATAAATATTGTCTAGACCTTAAAAATTTATTTAAAAATAAATGATATTTCTAAGATATTTCTCGTATTTTTAATCAGATAGCATTAAAATAGAATATGAATTCCATATTTAGGCATTATTTAGTTCTATTTCTTTGTTCTTTATTGGTTACAAAATATACTAAAGCTCAAGAAAAGCCTTATTATGAATTACCAAAAAATAGAAAGGAAACCAACGAACTTTTAAGCATGCCAAATCTTAAATCTTTTGGTATACACTATTATTTTGGTTTAGCTGGTGGTTTCAAAAAAAATTATTCAGCATTTCAAAAAGAACCTACCTTTGAAATTGATTCAAATTCGGGATTAAATTTATATTGGGAAACAGTATTTGGACAAAACAGAGATTATAATTATTATTGGGAAATTGGCTATATAAGTAACCCTACTTACTTAAAGTCAAATTTAAATGAAATAAATCCGGGACCATTTCCATTGACGTTTTTAAATGGTCAAAAATTTCATGCAATACCCTTTAGATTAAAAAAAAGAGTATTAATTATTGATAAAGTAGCAAAATCTGCCTTCATTAATTTGGGCTTAGGAATTATTTATCAATTGCCAAGTTCAAAGCAATCAATTGAAAATGAAATTATTAAATTTAGAACTGGAAGAAATCCTTTAAATAATGACCTTACCTCTATAGAATATTCATTAATTTCAAAAAATAAACCTTTTTCTGGTGAGTTTTTGCTTGAAGTGAGAGGTAAAGTGATTGAAAGATTTGATTTAGGATTGTATTTAAAAAGCATTTATAAGCCTAGTAAACAACTTATTAATTCTTTTAACTTTAATTATTTTGATTAATCTAGCAATCAGTCAATTCAATATCTAAATAATTTTTCATTTCTTTTTGGAATTCAAGCTCAAATCAATTCTCCAAAATTTTTAAAATATACTAGCACCGTTGAGTAAATATTTTTTCTTTATTTTCTTTTGATTTTTTACATCTAAATAATTACATTTAACCTAAATTTTATTTATCCCCCTTTAATTTTTAATATTATGAGTAAATTCAATGAATGTGTAGCAGATTATGTAAATCAAAGTAATGAACTAGGTTTGGATTTAGATGAGGCATTATTAACCGGTGTAGCCAAAGGTTTGGGCCCTTCAATCTATAATAATGATTCTTCTAAAGTTTCTGGCTCTAATCAAAAAGAATTAGATACAGTTAAAAATAATTTTTTAATTAAAAAACTTGGTTTAAAAGACAGTCCAGCTTTAGATGCAGGGATAAAGGAAGTTATGGAAAAAATGGGAACTGGAAATAAAAACAAATATAGAGCTGTAGCCTATGCTCTACTTGCCAAAAAATTTGGAAAAGAAGGAATGTATTCTTAAATACATTTTGCTTTCATAAATTAAGTTTGGTCTTTCTAGGTCAAACTTTTTTTATGGAAATTAATTGGTTTAAATTCCATAATTTATACTGCTTTTTTGGACTTTTTTTACAAAAAAGAATACTATTCAAATTTCAGAATAGTATTCTTCAAAAATAACTTTTCAAGTGTTTAAATTTGAAACTTAATAATATTTTTTTCTAGTGATAGCTACAAACGAGCAAAAGTATTTTGTCATTGATTTTGACAGCACCATAACAAAAGTTGAAGGTCTTGACCAATTAGCTGCCATTGCCCTAAAAGAAAATCCCAATGGTAAAGAAATTGTTAATAAAATTATTCGACTAACAGAATTGGGAATGAGCGGAGAATTATCGTTCTCTGAGGCATTAAAACAAAGAATATCATTGTTGAAAGCTAATAAAATTCATCTTGATATCTTAATTGAATTTCTTAAAAATAATATTTCAGATTCCTTTCAACGAAATATTAATTTTTTGACTAAGTATTCGGATCAAATTTTGGTTGTTTCTAGTGGTTTTAAAGAATTCATTTTGCCAATTACAGAGATTTTAGGAATTAAATCAGAGAATGTTTATGCAAACACATTTATATATAATGAAAATGGGGATATTCTAGATGTGGATAATACCAATGTTTTAAGTCAAACTGGTGGAAAAATAAAACTTTTAAAATCCCTTAAATTAGAAGGACATATATCGGTAATTGGAGATGGATATACAGATTATGAAATAAAAAAAGAAAAATTAGCGGATAGATTTTATGCATTTATTGAAAATGTAGAACGACCAAACGTTATAGCGGTAGCTGATTTTGTTATAAAAAGTCTGGATGAATTTTTGTTTTACAATCAGCTTCCAAGAGGACATTCCTATCCAAAAAGTATGATTAAAGTACTTTTGCTTGAAAATGTCCACCCAGCCGCTGTTCAAGCATTCCGAGATCAAGGATTTGATGTTGAATTTCATAAAGGGGCTTTAAAAGAAGCAGAACTTATTGAAAAAATAAAAGACGTATCAATAATTGGCATCCGTTCAAAAACAAATCTTTCAAAAAAAGTTTTAGAAAATGCAGATAAGCTTTTGGCAATAGGTGCTTTTTGTATTGGAACAAATCAAATTGATTTGAAAACAGCATCACAAAAAGGCATTGCAGTTTTTAACGCTCCCTATAGCAATACCCGTTCTGTAGTAGAATTGGTGATTGGAGAAATGATAATTCTGATTCGAAAAGTTGTGCAAAAAAGCAATGGAATGCACAAAGGTATATGGGACAAATCTGCTAACAATAGTTTTGAAGTTAGGGGAAAAAAACTTGGTATGATTGGATACGGCCATATTGGTACTCAACTTTCTGTCATTGGTGAAGCATTAGGAATGGAGATTTATTTTTATGACCTTGTGGATAAAATGCCAATAGGAAATGCAAAAAAATGTAAATCAATGGAAGAAGTATTTAGCATTTCCGATGTGGTAAGTTTGCATATAGACGGAAGAAAAGATAATACGAATTTGATTGGTGAGAAAGAGTTTAATCAGATGAAAGATGGGGTAATTTTCTTAAATTTGGCAAGAGGTTCGGTGGTTCAAATACCAGAATTAGTTAAAGCCATAAAATCTGGCAGAATACATGGAGCTGGTTTAGACGTTTTTCCAGAAGAGCCTAATACCAACAGCGACCCTTTTGTTTCAGAGTTAATTGGACTTGAAAATGTAATTTTAACCCCACACATTGGAGGAAGCACAGAGGAAGCTCAGCAAGGAATTGGCACTTATGTTCCAGAGAGGCTTTTAGAATATATAAATAATGGCAGTACTACTGGAAGCGTTAATTTTCCTGAACTTACACTGCCTTTGCTTCAAAATTCGCATAGATTGTTGCATGTTCACCAAAACAAGCCGGGTATTTTAGCAAAATTGAATACAATCTTTGCGAAACATAATATTAATATTACAGGGCAATATTTGAAAACTGACGAAGACTTAGGATATGTAATAGTTGATATAGAAAAATCGTATTCAAGAGAGTTTGTTCAAGATATTAAGGCTATTGAAGAAACTATTAAGTTTAGGATGCTTTTCTAGAAATTTCTTGTAATTATTTTAAATAACAATTGGATGATTCAAGTGCCTTTTTTTTTACAAATAAATTTCAGAGACTTATTTAATTCCTTTCCTGTAATAATTAAAAAAAGATTATCAATCAAAATTTAAACGCAATATGGCAGCTAAAATACTTTACAAAAGTAATATAGAAATAATAAATTTCAAAAAGTAAAGAAATTAAAAATGATTACCTAATTTTCCCTTTAACAGCCCAATAAATTCAAAATCTTAAAAAATTAAATATTATAAAAAAAAAATTAAACCAATTTTGAGATTCATATTGTATTGATAAAATTCAAATGAAAAAAAAATTCAATATTTTACTTTTCAACAAACTTCACACAAAAAACTAATTGATTACAAATTACTGGCATCCGAGAAAAAATAAAAGAAATATGTTCCTTATATCAGCCAGCACTGTTTGAAATGGTACGGCAACCCGGCGCTCAAAATTCTTTGACACAAATTTAAACTTTTGTAACCTATTGATTTATAGAATTTTGAGGTGGTGCGGCAGGCCGATGTGAGTTTGCTGGCGGTCGGTAGCTGCCAGGCTGTTTTTTTTGGTGGGACGCCACTCCGATTCTTTTCTGACTGGGCCGGCATCCCGGCGGTGCGTCGTACGCAAAAAAGAAGGGGAACGCCCTTTGCTCCGCGGCAGGCGACGCAGAGTATGTTAGGTGGGTCTTTTTAAGAATCTGAATAAATGTGCCTCATAAGTACTTTTATGCAGTATTTTTGAGCGAATTAAGTTTTAGTCGGATGCCAGTAATTACAAATTATAGTATCTTTCTTTTATAATCTGTTCATGATGTATTGCATGTCCTATTATAACAAATCCTAATGCCAAAGGGGAAATTCTAGTTAAATTTGCAGTTCCTTTTCTAAGCATCATAGTTTTGTCAAAACTTTTAAATAACCAAACATTTGACTTTCTAGTTAACGTAAACTCTGTAATCAAATCTTCAATAGTTGCTTTTTTTGCTAATGTATTTTTTGCATATTGATTTTCATCAAAACCCGGCAAAGTAGTATCGTCATTTCTAGCAAAACATAAAGCTCGATAAGCCATTATTCTTTCTGTGTCTAAACAATGTTGCAAAATATCCTTTAATGTCCATTTTCCTGGAGCATAAATTTCATCTCCAATTTGATTATACTTCCTTAAATCATTAAAAACCAAATCAGGAGAATATTTTTCAAACAATTCAAACAATGTTAGGTCTTCGACTAAATTAATATATCTATCAAAAAATTTAGGAAATTCTCCAATTAACTCCTTCCTCATAGTATTTTATTTAATAAAAAGTTTCAAAAATAATCAAAAATAACCGTAATGGAAATTTATACGTATATCATTAATAAAATCCATTGATAAATAAACTAGTTTTTTTTATCCATTTATTCTATTACTTGTGACAAATTGAAAAAAAACCAATATTTTTGCATAAATGGTTAATGGCATGGAGGAATTTGAAGAAGAGGAACTGATAAATAGTAAACCCAAGTATTCACAAGAAGAACAGTATAGGGTTTTTGATAAAGAGTTTATGCCTCACATAGACGCTATGTACAACTTTGCCTATCGTTTAACAAACGACGAAGACGACGCTAACGATCTTTTGCAAGATACTTTTATGAAGGCATATAGGTTTATTAATTCTTTTCAAGAAGGCACTAATGCAAAAGCTTGGCTTTTTAGAATCTTAAAAAACAGCTTTATAAACGATTATCGTAAAAAAAGCAAAGAACCTTCAAAAGTTGATTATCAAGAAGTTGAAACGGTTTATAATTCTACAGAGGATGCTGAGTACGAAAGTACTTCCGATTTAAGAATAGAAGCTGTTCAAGATATGATAGGTGATGAAGTTGCTATGGCTTTAAACAGTTTACCTGTTGATTTCAGAACGGTAATAATACTTTGTGACATAGAAGGTTTTACTTATGAGGAAATGGCTAAGATTCTTGATATCCCGATTGGAACAGTTAGATCAAGATTACATAGAGCAAGGAACTTATTGAAGGAGAAATTGCGTTCTTATGCAAAGTCAATGGGATACAAAGAATTAAGGTAACGATTTCGAATTTTTTTTAAATTATTTTAACAATGGCTGAATGTTCAGACAAGATAGGGATGAAGGAACAATGCGAGAATCATGCTAAATGTATGGAAATGGTGCAAGCAGTTTTAGATGGCTCAGCCACACCCGAAGAAATAGAACATTTTAAATCTAATTTGGAAGTTTGTAAGCCTTGTTTTGAGGGTTACGAATTAGAAAAAGCAATTAAAGAGTCACTAAAAACCAAAGTTGAGAAAATTTGCTGCCCACAGGCAACTATAAATATGTTAAAATTAAAGGTTGGTATTGCTCTTTTAATACTAGTATCTACAATTGTAGAAATAAAAATTCTTCAACTTATAATTTTATCTTAAAATCGCATTTTTAAAACTCAACCACTGGACACATTCCAGTGGTTTTTTATTTACTAAATAATGAAAAATGGCAAAGCTATAATTTTCTGTGCACCTTCAGGGTCTGGTAAAACAACGCTAGTAAAGCACTTATTAAGTGTAAATTCAAACCTAGGGTTTTCAATATCTGCATGCACAAGAGACAAACGCGGTAGAAACGAAGTACAAGGAAAAGACTATTACTTTTTGTCAATTGAAGAATTTAAAGAGAAAATTTTCCAAAAAGCTTTCGTGGAATGGGAAGAAGTTTATCAAGGGGGCTATTATGGTACACTAAAATCTGAAATTGAACGCCTTTGGTCTGAAGGGAAAAATGTAATATTCGATGTGGATGTAAAAGGTGGACTTAGATTAAAGGAGTATTTTGGGGATAATTCTTTAGCTGTGTTTGTTAAAGTGCCTTCAATGGAAGAGCTAGAAAAAAGATTAGTAAATAGAGGAACAGAAACTGAAGAAAGTCTTTCTCAAAGGCTTTACAAAGTACAATTCGAAATGGCTTTTCAAGATCAGTTTGATGTAGTCTTACTTAATGATGATTTAGAAAAATCTTTTAATAAAGCTCAAAATTTGTATACTTCGTTTATTTCAAATGAATTAGAAATAAAGAATAAACCTCTTAAAGTATAATGAAGATTGGCCTATTTTTTGGTTCCTTTAATCCAATTCATGTAGGGCACTTAATAATTGCCAATACAATGGCTTACAATACAGACCTTAATCAAGTATGGTTTGTAGTTACACCTCAAAATCCCTTTAAAAAAAACAATTCTCTTTTACATGAATTTGACCGATTAACAATGGTTGAGAGGGCAATAGCTGAAAATTATAAATTAAAAGTTAGCGATATTGAATTTAAATTACCTAAGCCAAGCTATACGATAGAAACTTTAACAGTTTTAGCAGAAAAACACGCAGAGCATGAATTTGTTTTAATTATGGGTGAAGATAATTTAGGACAATTTGAAAACTGGAAAAACTATGCTCAAATTTTAGAATTTTATCATTTATACGTTTATGAGCGAGCTAATGCACCAATGCATAAGTTTAAAAATCACCCAAAAGTTCGTTTTATTGATGCTCCATTATTAAATATATCAGCTACATATATAAGAAAACAAATAGCTGAGGGAAGAAACATAAAATACCTAGTTACAGAGCCAGTTGAAGCTTATATTTATTTAAAGAAATTTTATAAATAATGCTTCCCATAAAAATATAAGCCCTTCAAAGTCAGCTCTTTATCTATTACATCAAAGACTTTTGGAATATCACCCAATACTGATGATAATCCTCCAGTTGCTATTACAATCATTGGATTTTTAAATTCTTCTCTAATTTTCTCAATTACTCCTTTTACTAAACTTTCATAGCCATAGAAAATGCCCGACTGAATGGCATGCATACTGTTTTTTCCAATAATTTTAGAAGGTTTTTCTAACTTAACCTCGGGCAATAAAGAGGTTTGTGTAAATAAAGAATTAATAGCTGTTTTTATACCTGGCACGATTGTTACACCTAAAATAATTCCTTTATCACTTATAGTTGTAAAAGTAAGAGCTGTACCAAAGTCAATCACAATGCAATTTTTTTTATACATTTTTAAAGCCGCTACTGCATTTACAAACAAATCGGAACCTAATTCTTCAGGCATATCAATAGCAATTTTAAGTAAATCAGATTTTGAACCATTTACAATTATTGGAGAAATATTTAGAAATTTTTCACAGAAATTACTAAAAAAAGGTGTCAAAATCGGAACAACACTACTAATTACCGCATTTGAAAATAAAGATTTATCAAAATTATTTTCAAACATAAAATTCAAAATTCTATATTCAAAAAAAATCGAATTTTCATTCTTTAAAGAATTAATTCTTAATACCTTAAGCAATAAATCTTCTTTATAAAAACCTATTACAGTATCCGTATTTCCTATATCAAATACAATCATTCCATTAGTTTTTTTAACGAAAATAGAAATAAATAAATAAAAAGAAATAATTTGTTAAGAATTACTCCAAAACTTAGTAATTATTCAACTAAAACTTTTAGTTATCAAAAAAAGGCTGTAAATTTGCACCCTTTCTGTAAAAAAGTGAATAAGATTATTTCGAATTTTGATATTACTATTCATGGTCTTGAAGACAAAACACATGAATTTGATTTTGAAGGTTCAGATTCCTTTTTTAAGGCTTTTGAACAAGATTACATAGAAAATGGGAATTTTAAAGCTCATATTAGCTTAGAAAAGACTAGTTTTTCACTCAGGTTAAAGTTTAGTATTGTTGCAAACATTAATATGCAATGTGACCGCAGCTTAGAAACATTTACTGAGCAATTTAATTTAGAAGAAAAATACATTTATAAATTTGGAGATAAGCCAGAGGTATTAAGCGACGAAATAGAAGTAATTCCTTACGGTCTTCCTAAAATAAATGTATCAGAACATATATTTGACTTTATTTCTTTACAAATTCCAATTAAGAAACTTCATCCTAAGTTCAGAAAAGATGTTGGAGGAAACGAAGAAGGAATAATGGTTTATAGTGACAGTAGTAAAAAAACTGACGTTGAAAATGAAAGCATTGACCCAAGGTGGGCCGATTTGCTAAAATTGAAAGATTTTAAAAACTAAGATTGTATATTTATTAATTTTTATTGAAATGGCACATCCTAAACGGAAGATTTCTAAAACAAGAAGAGACAAAAGAAGAACGCACGATGCATTATCTACTAAACAGCTTTCAGTAGATGCTACAACAGGTGAAATACACTTACGTCATCATGCTCATATAAGCGAAGGTAATCTATATTATAGAGGAAAATTGGTAGTAGAAAACTATCAGTAAAAAATAGTATCGATTTTTCGTTTTAAATAATTCAATTTACCGATGAAGAAAATTGCAATAGATGCAATGGGAGGAGATTATGCTCCCAAGGCTATAGTAGAAGGAGCAGTTTTAGCTGCCTCTCTTTTACCCGAAGACTATCAAATTGTCTTAATCGGAAAACAAGAAGCCATGCTTGACTCGTTACACGGCTTAGATTATCCGAAGGGAAGTATTGAAATGGTATTTGCCAACGATGTCATTGAAATGCATGAGCATCCAACAAGGGCTTTTTCTCAAAAACCCAATTCTAGTATTGGAGTTGGGTTTAAGTTATTAAAAGATAATCAAGTTCAAGCATTTTGTAGTGCTGGAAACACAGGTGCAATGATGGTTGGATCTTTGTTCACTTTAAAAACTGTTGGAAATTTACAAAGACCCCCTATCGCAGGTTATTTTCCTTTAATTGATGGAACTTTTAGCTTAATGCTTGACATTGGTGCAAATGCAGATTGTAAGCCTGAAGTACTTATGCAATTTGCTGAACTTGGAAGTTTATACGGAAAATTTGCTTTAAATATGGTAAATCCAAAAGTTGGATTACTTAATATTGGAGAAGAAGAGCAAAAGGGGAGTGTTTCAACTCAAGCTGCATATCAATTGCTTAAAAACAATAAAAAGATAAATTTTATTGGAAATGTAGAAGGAAGAGACTTATTTAATGGCAAAGCGGATATTATTGTAACCGATGGATTTACTGGCAATGTGCTCTTCAAAATGGGCGAATCACTTTATGAGTATGCTGTAACCAAAAATATAAATGACCCTCTCATAAATAAAATGAATTATGAAATTGCCGGAGGAAGTCCAATAATTGGGGTAAACGGTAACGTAATCGTTGGCCATGGAATTTCCTCACCATTGGCAATAAAGAATATGATTATTTTAGCAAAAAATCAAATAGAATCAAAAGTTACAGAAAAAATTAAAGAAGTATTTCTTAACTAATATAGTGGGCATTCAAATTTCCTTTGCCAAAATACCCTAAAACTTATGAAATTAAAAGCTGCGATTACTGGTGTTAATGGCTACTTGCCTGATTATGTGTTATCTAATGAAGAATTAGAAAAAATGGTAGATACCAATGATGAATGGATAACATCAAGGACTGGAATAAAAGAAAGGAGAATATTAAAAGGGGAAGGCTTAGGTACTTCTTTTATGGCTGCTGAAGCTGTAAGGGGCTTATTAAAAAAGACTAATACAGATCCTAAAGATATAGATTTGGTGATATGTGCTACAGTTACTCCAGATTATTTATTTCCTTCTACTGCTAATTTGGTTTGTACACAAGTGGGTATTCCATCCGTATGTAGTTTTGATATTTTAGCTGCTTGTTCAGGATTTATTTATGCATTATCTACTGGTGCTCAATTTATTGAGTCGGGAAGATTCAAAAAAGTGATTATTATTGGAGCCGACAAAATGTCTTCCATTGTTGACTACACTGATCGAACAACTTGTGTACTTTTTGGGGACGGTGCTGGTGCAGTTTTACTTGAACCAACAAGCGAAAACGAAGGAATAATAGATTTTATGCTCCATTCAGATGGCTCTGGAGAAAATCATTTAATAATGAAAGGTGGAGGAAGCAGAAACCCAGCTTCGCACGAAACTATTGATAAAAAATACCATTATATACATCAAGAGGGACCCTCTGTTTTTAAATTTGCTGTCACAAATATGGCTGACGCCGCAGCAAATATTATGGAAAAAAATAATTTAAAAGGTGAAGATATTAAATGGCTAGTTCCGCATCAAGCCAACAAAAGAATTATTGATGCAACTGCAAATAGAATGGGAATTGGTTCTGAAAAAGTGATGTTAAATATTCAAAAGTATGGAAATACCACAGCTGGAACTATACCTTTATGTTTATTCGATTATGAAAATCAAATTAAAAAAGGTGACAATTTAATCTTAGCGGCTTTTGGAGGTGGTTTTACTTGGGGATCGGTTTATATAAAATGGGCCTATTGAAAACAAAACTTAAAATACTTACCTTAACAATAAAGCATTTAAGTGTTCATTAGCACAAAATAAGCGATTTGTAAAAATTCAGTCTGATTAGAGTTTTTTTACAATAATAAATGGACTGGGTTAGATTAAAAAAAATGTTTGTAATTAGAAAATTTATTCCATCTATTAAAAAAAAGGGATATTTTTTTTCTAAACTATTCAATTTATAGTCTTAAAAAATTTTAAATCCAATTATATTAAATTCTTAGTTTATG
>JANOMP010000310.1:0-3096 GCA_031420365.1 Cytophagaceae bacterium | reverse complement strand
TAATCGAGTCACGCAAAGGAATCTCACCCTTGCGTTCTCACGGAACCGTACGTGAAACTCTCGCTTCATACGGCTCTTCATGTTAATAAATCACATAAATATATCAAAATATTCATGGATGTACCAACAACCAGTGTGCGAATAAGTTGGGTTGTTCCTTGTATTTGGTTTTCAGGTATTTCACTGAAGCCATTTTATACAAGTCTTTCTCCCATTTTACCCATTTAAGTAGCCGTGCGTTCAATTGATACCACACAATACGCATATCATCTTCCCAAAACTTGTGGTAATAATTAATTATACCTCTTAGTACTGGGTTAATTTCCTTTGCAATTTCTTCCAAAGTTTTGCGCCTTTTGTGAAGGTTCATCGTTTTGAACTTCTTCATGATGTTTGTTTTCGATTTTTGGCTTACACAAATGCAAGGAATGGATTTCACCTTTCCTGTTGCTTTTGTTTTGTAGGCTCGTGGACGAATGGTAAAGCCTAGAAAGTCAAATCCTTTGGGGTATTTCTCTTGTGAAAATCCTCTTAGGTTTACGATTTTGCTCTTTTCTGCATTCAACTGCAATTTACACGATTCCATGCGATATTTTATTTGTCGCAACATGAACTTTGCTTGATTTTCAGTTTTGCAATGTACCACAATATCGTCCGCATAACGTTCAAATGGCTTTTCAGGATGATGTTTGTCCATCCATTTATCGAAAACAACATGTAAGAAAATATTTGCTAAAAGTGGGCTGATTACTCCGCCTTGAGGTGTGCCAGAAAGTGACAGTTTAAAACTCCCATCTTGCTGCACCACACCTGCTTTTAGCCATCTTTCTACATACATCAAAATCCACTTGTCAGAACAATAATGTTTTACTGCTTTCATTAATAATTCATGGTCGATGTTGTCGAAAAAGCCTTTGATATCCAAATCAATTACAAAATCATGGTTAAATGAATTTGCATTGGCTTGCTCTACTGCTTGATGACAATTCCGTTTTGGACGATAACCAAATGAACTGTTGTGAAACAATGGTTCTACTATTCTTTCCAAGTGTTTTCGAACTACTTGTTGTGCTATACGGTCTAAAATTGTAGGAATCCCTAAATAACGAACACCTCCATCTTTCTTTGGTATAGCAACTTGTTTGACTGCTTTTGGAAAATAACTTCCTGAACTCAAGCGATTCCATAGCAAATAGAGTTCGGTACTTTGGTTTTCCTCCAAATACTCCCAACTCATTTTGTCTATACCACCACTTCCAGCATTGAATTTCACTTCCTTGTATGCCTGCCAAACCATTACTCTGGTTATTGGCTGTGATTTTGTTCCATAGTAATCAATCATCCCTTTTAATCGGTTGTAAATTGTTTTGAAACTTAACATGCTTAGCCCTTCGCTCCATCCTCATTACAAAAACTTCAACACTACTACGACTAAGTCTGCCCCCTATATCTCATCCACATCCTTTGATGTCTGCTTCCTCTTGCGATTTTACAGAACGATATAGAGTTCACTTGTTCCTTAAAACAGCCTATGTATGCGTCTTGCCAATTTAACCCCGGATGCCGTGTACCCAATAATCAGGTCTCCAGTACACTCTTATCACAGATACAACCGTAACTACCTGTTTTTGACATCGTCTATTGCGCTTACGAGGCTTCATCATTGGTTCACTTGCGTTCAACTCACATACACGCACCTACAGGAATCATCGTCCCCGTTTTTCCTTATCGCTCACCACCAGTACGTTTCCAATACTCGCAGCATAAGGTGGTTTAGCAACTATTCCTGAAAATCGTCACTGAGAGACCTACTCTCATCTGTTTTAAAGCATTGACAATCGGACTGATTATCTTTCAAGTCACACACGGTTTGCAGCTACAAGAAGTTGGCGATTTTTACCACAAATGTTCATACGAAGCACGAATGTTTGTGCCACCACAAAACTGTCATACGAAGCACGGAACCGCCAATTTTTTGTAGGTGCTGTTATAAGCTGGCCTTCTGTCCTCTGCCCTTGCAAACCATTGTTGTTGTTGAGTTGTCGTGTCATTGAGTGTCGGCTGTGCGTTGAGTATTTTTTATTTTTTTTAAAGCGTTGGATTTTTTTAATTCAATTTTTCTTTTGCGTTGGCTTTGCAAGCTCTTTGACAAAGCTTTGGTCTGTGCGTTGCTTGTGGGGCTTTGGTAATGTGCTTGCAAAATGGGTTGGCATCACTCTTTGTTTAATAAGTTCTTTAATCGCTTAAATATGAAATCGTCAATCGCTGTTTCAACTTTTAGTCTTGTTGGAATTAACTCCATCCATCTTAATAAACCAAAAACACCCAATGCAATTGAAACGATTATGAATGAGTAATTAAACCAATTATTGTCGAGTTCTGGTTTCTTTGTTTTAATCCAAATTGAAAGCAAAATCAAAAATACACCAAGTAGAATAAAAGCACTTTTTGCTGTGAATTTAGAGAACTTTCTTATGTTCTTGTCAATCACTGAAAGCTTTGATTTTTCAGCATTTAGCTCCGCATTTATTCTAAGCTGTAAGTCTTCCAAAATTTCAGAAGGTGTCTTGTCGGTATATTCTTCAAAGTCATTTAAAGTCTTTTGCTCAAGTAGGGTATAAGTCAAATTTGAGGCACTCAAAAGGTAGAACTGTTCATCTGTAATTGAATTTTCCTTGTGCATTCTATTTATATCTTCATAGAATTTATTCAATAAGCGATTATCCAATTCGATAATACTGTAACATTCGCTGATTAGCTGCCTAATGTTCAAATTTTCATTCTTTGTCGGGTAATTTGCCCATAGAATTGTAGACAGAAAAATATCAGTTACACAAACTGGGATAGCGGATTTATAAGCCCATTCATTTTTTTCATATACTTTGGCTGCAAAAGCAATTTGCTCATTGCTTGTCAAGAAAATAGCTTTGCTAGATTTTAAACTAGTCGCTTGGGTTTGTTTTCTTATTTTGAAAATACTTGAAATAGCTTCAACATCCCTATCAATTTTTTCCCCTATATACCAAGGTGTTTTGTGTGATTCATCTCTTTTATAAAGGTCTTCAATTGATTTTGTAAGTTTTGAAACATCAATTT
>JANOMP010000309.1:0-8645 GCA_031420365.1 Cytophagaceae bacterium | reverse complement strand
TAGTTATTTATTTGAATTTAGAGTTTTAGAAGCACTTTTGATGAGTAAAAATCAAACTAAAACGGCTGAATTTTTTGATAGTAGTTTTGATATAGTTCATCATATAATGAAAAGAGGCGTTGAGCGTGGACTGTTTAGGCGGAATTTGGATGGTATTACAGCAATTAGTCTAGATGAAAAAAGCTTTAGTAACGGCCAAAATTACTTAGGATCTGATACAAAATAACCTTTACATTTTGTCTCTTTCTTTTGTCTTTTTTCTTCGTTAAAAAATCATTGAATAGCTATACTATTTAAAGATTTTTTGTCTTGAAAAATAACAAAATAAATTCGTCAATTTTGTAAATCTTATTTCTTAACAGATTCTTAACTATTCTGTCAGACCCTATAAATAAGCGGGTTTTGGATATTATTGAAGGGCGAAAAATTGAAAACACCGAAGAACTTTAAACATGGATACTTTCGCCAAAATTGGTATAAAAATGCACTTCAATCAAAATTAAAACCAATGATAAAAGTTGCCGATACTTTACTTTATGATTTGTAACGAAATAAATTATACATTTATAAAATATTTTAGTATATATGCTTCAAATTATTCACAATGGAGCAAGATGAATTACTTAAAGAAAAGCTAGGCAAACTATTGCCAATTTTAGATGAGCGACAAAAGAGAATCTATTTAGCTACTGAGGCTAAATATCTTGGTCGAGGTGGTCTAACTAAAATATCAAAACTCACTGGAGTGTCAAGAGTTACTATCAATTCTGGTGTTTTAGATTTAGAAACTAATTTAAAAGAAAGTGATAAAAAAGTACCATCTAAAAGAATAAGGCAAGAAGGTGGGGGTAGAAAAAAGAAAACAGATTTAGATGATAACATCAGAAAATCGGTTCTTGAAATTGTTAGTCCCCATACTATGGGTAATCCAATGAATCCATTAGTTTGGACAAGTAAAAGCTTAAGGAAAATTGCTGCATTAGTAAAAGAGAAAGGACATAATATTAGCCATAAATTGGTTGGTGTGATTTTAAACGAAGAAGGTTTTAGTTTGCAGAGCAACAGGAAGACTGATGATGGAGGAACTCATATTGATATAGATGCTCAATTTGAGTTCATAAACACTAAAGTTACGTCGTTTTTAGAAGATGGAAATCCTGTAATATCAGTAGATTGTAAGAAAAAGGAGAATATTGGGAATTACAAAAACCTAGGAAGGGAATGGACGGAAAAAGGGAAACCAAAAGAAGTAAAAGTATATGATTTTATTGATAAAAACTTAGGGAAAGCAATACCTTATAGCATATATGACATTCAAAATAATGAGGGTTTTGTTAATGTTGGAATTAGCTACCATACAGCAAGTTTTGCAGTGGCTTCGATAAGAAGTTGGTGGCACGAAATGGGTTGTATTAATTTCAAAGGTGCAAGTAAAATACTGATTACAGCAGACGGAGGGGGTAGTAATAGTAGTCGAAGCAAGCTTTGGAAAAAAGAGTTGGAACTCCTTTCAAAAGAGTTAAATATTGAAATAAGTGTTTGTCATTTTCCACCAGGCACTAGTAAGTGGAATAAAATTGAACATCGTTTGTTTTCATACATATCTATGAATTGGAGAGCAAAGCCATTAACAAGTTTACAGATAATAATTGACTTAATTTCCTCAACAAAAACAGAAAAAGGATTGATTGTTAAGGCAGAATTAGGCGACAAAAATTATCCAAAAGGTGTGGTGGTAAGTGAAAAAGAAATGACTGAAATAAATATTTCAAGAAACGAATTTCATGGCGAATGGAACTATGTAATTAATTTTATTTCGTAAAAATTATTTCGTTACAAGTCATAAACATCTAGAGGGGATTCTAAATTCAGCAATGCATTCAGTATCAAATAGTATAGCAGAAAATATTGATTCACAAATATAAATAGTAAAATCAATAGCCAGAGGGTTTGCAAATTTTAAAGGTTACCAAAATGCAGTACTATTTTTTCAAGGTAAACTAAATATGTTTCCACCCTAAATCATGTAATACCAATAATTTTGATTGATAAAAACATATTTTTTCAACAGGATGTTTATATTTGCTAAGTATTTTAAAATTATTTATTAACAATCTTATTCTCCTAGTGATTATGAAAAAAAAACTTTTACTTCATTGTGTAAGTAATCAAAAATGGTTGGTGTTACTTTTTGTTTTTTTTACTCACCTATCCTTTGCCCAAAAGAAAATATCCGGTAAAGTGCTTGATGGTGATTCAAACTCTGGACTGCCGGGTGCCACGGTTCAAATTAAAGGTCAATCTAAAGGAACTGCAACAGACGTTCAAGGAAATTTTAGTATTGATGCGAATTCTTCTGATGTCTTAGTAATTTCTTCCATAGGATATATGGTAAAAGAAATTACGGTTGGAAATCAAACAAGCATTAATGTTACCCTTATGGCTGATTCTAGAGTTCTATCGGAAGTGGTTGTAACTGGTTATGGTTCTCAATCGAGAAAAGATATTACTGGGGCTGTCGCCACAGTAAATATGAAATCGGTCTTAGCGGTTCCAGCTACAAACTTAGCTCAAGCCATCCAAGGAAGAGTAGCCGGAGTAAATGTTGGAACAGATAACTCTCCTGGCGGTGGTGTAATGGTTCGTATTAGGGGATTTGGTACTGTAAATGACAATTCTCCTTTATATGTAATTGATGGTACTCCTACCAAAGGAAACCTAAATACCTTAAACTTAAACGACATTGAAACTATGCAGGTATTAAAAGATGCTTCTGCGGCTTCAATTTATGGTTCGAGAGCGGGTAACGGTGTTGTGATTATAACCACCAAACGAGGAAAAACTGGAAAGCCTACTTTTACTTATGATACGTACTTCGGAAACCAAATGCCACGCAAAGGATTCGATTTGGCTAATTCTCAGCAATATGTAGATACCTTTTGGAGGTCGTTCATTAATGCCAATAATACCATGGTAAATGGTGTTGCAACGCCCAATGCTGGAAGAACTAGCTTAATTTATCCTTCAAGTGTTCATTTTGGTAGCGGTTCTACACCGGTCATGCCAGATTACATTGTTAGGTCTGGCGGTGTGAATGAAGGAAATCCCTTAGCAGATAAATCTCTGTATGTAAGAGATCTTATAAACCCAAATACAAGGAATTTAATTCAAAAAACCAATAAAGAAGGTACCAATTGGTTTGATGAGGCATTTAAGCCTGCTTTAATGCAAAATCATCAAATAGGAGTTTCAGGTGCCACAGAAGCGGCAAGGTACTCGATGTCGTTAAATTATTTTGATCAACCAGGTATCATGATTCATACGGGATACAAAAGATACTCGCTCAGAGCAAATACCGAATTTAATGTGAACAAAAGGGTAAGGATTGGTGAGAATATTCAAGTTGCATATGATGAAACAGTTAACCAAAGAGGCGGCAACCAAAATGAAGGCAATCCTTTATCTTTTATTTATCGTCAACAGCCTTTTATTCCAGTTTACGACATTATGGGAAATTGGGGGGGGACATTTAGTGCGGGATTAGACAATTCAAGAAATCCTATTGCTGATTTAGTCACTCTTAAAGATAATAAATTAAAAAATTCTAGATTGTTTGGAAACGCTTACATGGAAGTTGATATATTAAAAAACCTCACAGCTAGAAGCCAGTTTGGTATTGATTATAACCAATTCAATGTAAGAAACTTCTTTCCTGTAGCTATTCAAAATGCTGAAAATGAGGCAAATAATAGTTTTAATCAAACCAACGCTTTTGATTGGACTTGGACTTGGTCCAATACCTTAACTTACAAAAAATCATTTTTGGATGAAAAGCTAAAGTTTAATTTGATAGCAGGTACAGAATCAATTAAAAACTATGCTGAATTTTTCACGGCAGCAAGAATTAGATTTGCAAGTGATGATTTGGAAAATAGATATTTGGATGGTGGTTTCGCTGGAACAGGAAGTCAAACCAATAGTGGATCTGCTTCCAATTGGAGTTTAGCCTCTGAATTCGCGAAAGCCAATTTTAATTTTAATGATAAGTATCTTTTGGATCTTACTGTCCGCCGTGACCGTTCTTCAAGGTTTGCACCAGCATTTAGAACAGCTGTTTTTCCTGCAGTTTCTGCAGGTTGGAGAGTTTCCAACGAGTCTTTCATGAAAAGCCTGACTTGGCTAACTGATTTGAAATTAAGAGCTGGATATGGACAAACGGGTAATCAAGAAATTGGAAACTATAATTCATTTGCCATTTTTGGTACTAACGTAGTTCAAAATTTTTATGATTTAGGTGGTACTCGTAATAATCCTTTGCAAGGATATGACCGTACTCAATTTAGTAATCCCAATGCTAAATGGGAAAGTACGTCATCTGTTGATTTAGGATTTGATGCCGTACTTTTAAAAGGGGCACTAGATGTTTCCTTTGATTGGTTCAAAAGAACTACTTCAGATATGCTTTTCCCTGTTGAAGTAAATAGAAGCCAAGGATTTGCAATTTCACCATTTCAGAATATTGGGGAAATGAGAAACAAGGGAATTGAATTAGGAATTAACTACAATGGTAAAGCTATGAATGGAGAGCTTTCCTATACAATTGGTGGTCAATTTTCAACGTATAGAAACGAAGTGTTAAAAACCGATGGTAACGCAAGTACTCAGTATTTTGGTTTTACAACTAGGTTGCCAGCTATGAGTGTTACACAAGCTGGTTTTCCTTTGGCTTCCTTCTTTGGGTATCATATTGATGGCTTTATCGAATCAGATGAAGAGGGGTCTAGATTGCCTGCACAGTTTGGTGGTGGAATAAACAATAAAGCGGGTAACTTCAAATTTAGAGATGTAAACGGAGATGGGAGAATATCAGCTGCGGATAGAGAAGTAATAGGAAGCCCACATCCAGATTTCACATACGGTATAAATGCTATGGTTAGCTATAAAGCCTTCAGAATAGATTTATTTGGACAAGGTGTCCAAGGAAACCAAATATTTAATTATACGCGTTATTGGACAGATTTTCCAACTTTTGCAGGAAACAGGTCAATCCGAATGGTTAATCAGTCATGGGAGCCTGGAAAAACTGACGCTAAACTTCCAATCCTTCGTTCTAATGATAATATCAGCAACCAACCTTCTACCTATTATTTGGAAGATGGTTCTTATTTTAGAATGAAAAATATTCAGCTAAATTACTCTGTTCCTACCACTTTGTTAAAAAGAGTTGGAATTGGTTCCGCAACTGTATATGTGCAAGGTCAAAACCTAATAACAGCAACCAAATATTCGGGAATAGATCCTGAAATAAATTTAAGAAATTCTACTGCGGGCACTACTGGGCAAGACAGACACATTGGTGTAGATGAAGGAGCATATCCTACTTTTAAGTCGTATGTAATAGGTTTAAATTTATCATTTTAAATCATAAACTAATTTTAAAAAATGAAAAAAATATTTTCAATTTCAATTTTGTTCCTCCTTTTCGCGATAAGCTCGTGTAAAGAAGATTTTTTAAATACTGCACCCAAAGGTGTGCAGTCGGTAGCTACTTTGTCTAATAAGGCTGGAGTAAACTATTTATTAGTAGGAGCGTATGCCTTGATAGATGGCACTGGTACCAATAACACTGCAGGTTTTTCTTCATGGCACGGCTCTGCGGACAACTGGATATACGGTGAGGTTTCTGCAGATAATGCCTACAAAGGAACTACTTCAGGTGATCAACCCGAAATATCGTTTATAGAGCAAAAGAACATTTTAGCTGATAATAACCATTTTAGAGGTAAATGGTCAACATGCTACGATGGAATAGCTCGATCAAATGATGTATTGTTGATTATGGCTAAAGCTACAGATATGACAGAAGTTGAAAAAGCACTTGTTACAGCTCAGGTAAGATTTCTAAGAGGACATTATCATTTTGAATTAAAGAAAGTGTTTAATATGGTACCTTATATTGATGAAAAAACGTATAATCCAGATGATTTTGCTAGCACAAAATTGCCTAATGATAAAGAAATATGGCCAAATATAGAGGCAGATTTAAAAGCAGCTTATGACGCTTTGCCTGTTAATCAAGCTCAACCCGGAAGACCGACTAAATGGGCAGCTGGTGCAATGTTAGCTAAAGCCTATATGTATCAACAAAAATTTGCTTTGGCTATGCCAATTTTACAAGCTATTGTATCTAGCAATAAGTATTCTTTGATGCCAAAATATCATGATAATTTTAGATCAGTTACTAACAACAATGCGGAATCTGTTTTCTCTATACAATTTTCAGTAAATGATGGTGCTCCGGGAAATGAAAATGGAAATACAGGGGCTACTCTTAACTATCCCTCTTTTGGTGGAGTAACTACTTGTTGTGGGTTTTATCAACCTTCTCAAAATTTGGTTAATTCTTATAAAACAGACGCTAATGGTCTTCCATTATTAAAAACATTTAATGATGTAGATGTAAAAAATGACCAAGGTTTATCTGTAATCGCTCCTTTTACTCCTGATGCGGGTTCTTTTGACCCTCGTTTAGACTGGACAGTAGGGCGTCGTGGTATTACATTCTTAGATTGGGGTGTTCATACTGGTGCTGGATTTATCCGTGACCAAGCCTATGCAGGCCCGTATTCTCCTAAGAAACATTTACCATATAAATCTGATATTGGTATTAATACAGGGCCAAACCCTCGACTAAATGCTAATAATTATAGAATTATTCGTTATTCACATATTTTATTAATGTTAGCAGAATGTGAAATTGAGGTGGGGGCTGTAGATAAAGCAAGAGAATTAGTTAATGCAGTTAGAAAACGTGCTGCGAATCCAGAGGGTTTTGTTGTTGCCACCGATGGTAAACCTGCCGCAAATTATGTAATTAAAGAATACACTGCCCCTTGGACAGATAAAGTAGCTGCACGAGAAGCCACAAGATTTGAGACTAGAATTGAACTTGCCATGGAGGGTCACCGTTATTTTGATTTGGTACGTTGGGGAATTGCCGATGTTACTTTAAATGCCTACTATGCAAAAGAAAAAGATAAGAGAGCCTATTTTAATGGAGTATCTTTTATAAAAGGAAGACACGAATATTATCCAATTCCTTTGCAAGAAATATTGAATAGTAAACTTGCTGGCAAGGAAACTTTAAAGCAGAATCCTGGATATTAATTTCTCTGAGTTTAGTTTTAAATATCTTAAAAATGGATTGGTGTATTACCAATCCATTTTTATTTTTATACCATTTGGCTTCTCAGATACCAACCAATTTACTCCTTCTTTCCAAAATAATCGTATTTCTCCAAACTCCGTTCATTTGCCCTACCTTTTCGCGGTATCCAATTTCCCGAAAGCCCATTTTTTTGTGTAGCTTTAAACTGGCCAAATTTTCAGGAAAGATACTCGCAAAAATTGTCCAAATTTCTTGTTTTTCGCTTTCTTCTATTACACTTTGAAAAAGTTTTTGCCCAATTCCCTTTCCTTTATATGCTTCTGAAACATAAACACTAACCTCTGCAACTCCACGGTATGCATATCTTTTCGAAGTTGGGCTAAGAGCAGCCCATCCCAGCATTTTAGTAGTATCAAAAGCAGCCAAACTACAATCCAATAAATGAGAGTCCCGCCATTCTTGCCAAGATGGTGCTTGTGTTTCAAAGGTGGCATGACCACTTAATATACCTTGCAGATATATTTCTGCTATTTGGACATAATCCTCTTCTTTAATTTTTTTTATTACCATAAAGAACTTATAATTTAACAGCAACCTCCACCAGGCCTACACGTACTTGCCATTTTATTTTGATTGGTATTTAAATTTAATTTTTTTTTAGGAATTCTACAAGAATCTTGTGTTAAACATGCTGTTTGCTTGTTTAAAAGTATAAAATCGGTACCATTAAAATCCAAAATCATACTCTCCAATTGTACTTGATTGAAATTCAACTTCAATTTTTAAATCTTCTAAACCCAATAGTTTATTACTGTCATCCGAGAAAAGATAAAAGAAATATGTTCCTTATATCAGCCAGCACTGTTTGAAATGGTACGGCAACCCGGCACTCAAAATTCTTTGACACAAACTTAAACTTTTGTAACCTATTGCTTTCTAGCATTTTGAGGTGGTGCGGCAGGTCGATGGGAGTTTGCTGGCAGTCGCTGTCAGGCTGTTTTTTTGGTAGGACGCCACTCCGATTCTTTTTAGACTGGGTCGGCCTCCCGGCGGTGCGTCGTACGCAAAAAAAGAAGGGGAACGCCCAATGGTCCCGCAGCAGGCGACGTAGAGTATGTTAGGGTGGCTCTTTATGAATCTGAATAAATGTCCTCATAAGTACTTTTATGCAGTATTTTTGGGCGAATTAAATTTTAGTCAGATGACAGTAATTTATTATTATATTGCAATATTATGATTTTGGGTTCGAATAAAAATATTTATTTTCATTATCTATCAGAAATAGTCTCAATCTTTTAATATTCAGAATTTAATAATACAGAAATGGTATTATTATTTTACTGTCAAACGGTTAAATTAGGTTAGGATTTTATTAATCTTAGAAAAACACAAAAAGGCTCGAAAGTTTAGCTTTTTCGCCTTTTTGTTCAGAAATTTGAGTTCCTCAAAACAAATTTCTGTATGCAAGATATCAAAA
>JANOMP010000308.1:0-22998 GCA_031420365.1 Cytophagaceae bacterium | reverse complement strand
ATTATTTTTAATTTATAAAATAATTTTGACACTAGATAATTGCCGAGACATTTTTTTAATTTGACTGTAGATTCTTACTAACATAGTCCAACATTATAAAAAAACTTAATTTAACAATTCTTATAAAATTTTAATTTATAATATTAGATTTGTACCAAATATAATTCTGAAATCATCAAACAAAAAATATAATGGCTGTAGGAAAACTAGATCTTATAGATCACAAACTTTTAGAAATTTTACAAAGCAACGGTAAAATCACTAATGCTCAACTTTCAAAAGAAATTGGTTTATCCCCCGCCCCTACTCTGGAGCGTGTTAAAAAACTAGAAAACTTAGGAATAATTGAAAGCTATCATGCCCAAGTTGATAGAGAAAAAGTTGGTTTAGGTGTAATGACTTTTGTTCAGGTTACTTTATCTGGGCATAGAAAATCGATTACTGAAACTTTTGTACAAACTATTGAAAGCGTTCCAGAAATAATAGAATGCCATCATGTTACTGGCTCTTGTGACTTCCTTTTAAAGGTCATCGCAAGGGATATAACCTCTTACCAAAAATTAATAATGGAAACCATAAACGAGATTGAAGTTGTGGCAAGCACTCAAACAATGGTTATTTTATCTACTTTTAAAAACACAAAAGTTTTACCTATTCCTTAAAATGAAGTATATTACTTTTTGTTTTTCTTACTTTTAAATTTTTTTGTAATTTCTTCTAACTTCTTTTTAGATTGGATGTAGGATTCTGATTTTTTATCAGAATTTTTCATCACTGTTCCGTAATTTTGAACTGCAGTTTTATAATCATTTTCTGCTTCTGCTATTCTACCTAAGGCCATAAAAGATGCATTATAGTACCCAGATTCTTGCGATTGGTTATTAATTGCATAATTAATACATTGTTGGTAAAAAAATTTAGCCTGAGAAAAATCGTTTTTGTAATGATCGTTCAAGTAACCTAATATATAAGACCCATACCTACCGTCATTATCTCCGTATCCATATTTTTTATCGTCCAGATTATTTAAAAGCTCCTTTGCATAGGTTTCAGCTTCGTCTAATTTCCCCAATTGAAAAGAATTTCTTGCAACATATCTATGAAAAAAAGAATTATTAGGGTACAAAACATGCATTTGCCTTGACATATTTAGCGATTTTAAAGGTTGATTTTCCATAGCATAAATCTGGATTAGAAAATACCTCGCCTCCATTCTGGTATAAAAAGCATTATTTGCAACATTTTCTAATTGCTTTATACCCATACCTTTATCTCCTTTTCTAAAAAATGTTAACAAAGGCTTTAAAGACTTATAATTTTCATGAATCCATTTCGAATAATAATTGTAAACTCCGTCTCCAAACAGCAATTCAGGATTAATATTTTCTTCCCCTCTACTATTATCCAAGTACTTAATAGCCTGTTTCCCTGCCCAAGCAGATTTTACCCATTTTTCTCTTTCTGAAAACAACCTACCTTTTATAGCATATGCTGCCGATAGAAAAAAAGCTGCTTCTTTGTTCTTTTTATTTTTATCATACAATGCATCTGCTTTATCTATAGCTTCATCCATATAATAGTGGCACTGATCGTCAAAACTCGACTTCTTAGTATCTGGAACAATCTTCCACCATTCGTTAAGACCTAAAAGAAAATCCCCTAATGGATGCTCTGGATATTTGACTTTTAGCCATTTAAATTCTTTCTCAGCCTCATGAAAATTAAAATTATACATATTATTAACTGCTGCTGTAGTATTTATTTGTACGGCTCTATCTAATAATAATTTTTCAACTTTTGGATCTTCTTTGGAGTTATTAAAAAAAGAAAATAATTGTCCATTAGAATACCATTGAACAAAACACAAAAAAACAATTAATACTATTTTTCTCAAATCTAATTTTCTTTTAAAACGTATAAATAATTCAAATAATTGTTAGGCAAAAATACACGATTCTATTTTTGAATTTTAAAACTTTGATACATTTAACAATTTATTAGTTTATTTTGCTGAAAAATTAAACTAAATGGTTCAAGTACTTGACTTGGAATTTATCGAATATATTTCTTCTGATAAATTGAAAAACAGAATATCAGAACTAGCGATTGAGATTAATCAAGAATTTAAAGATAAAAAGCCAATTTTTTTAGCTATATTAAATGGTTCTTTTATGTTTATGGCAGAATTGTTTCGAAATATCAATGTTGATTGTGAAATTAGTTTTATAAAAGTCAGCTCTTATAAAGACCAAAATTCTACAGGGAACGTAATAGAATTAATTGGATTAAACCAAAGTTTAAAAGATAGACACGTAATAGTGGTAGAAGATATTGTTGATACAGGTAAAACTCTACATTTTATTCATTCAATATTAAAAAAGAAAAGTCCATTGTCTATAAAAATTGCCACTCTGTTACATAAAACTGAAGCCACATTAATTGAAAATGATTTAGATTATGTTGGTTTCGAAATAGAAAATAAATTTGTGGTTGGTTTTGGCTTAGATTATAATGGATTTGGCAGAAACTTATCTGCCATTTACTTAAAAAAAGAATAATTATCTAAGCTTAAATTGGTAATATGAGACTAAATCTAAATTCCAATTCATCAGTTAAAGTTTCGCTGTTTCTAAGGTAAAATAAATTCCCTTCAAACTCAAAAAAAACTTCGAAATAAGATCCTTTGAATACGTTTCTAAGGACTTTTCCAACAAATTCTCCATTATTGTTTAATACTATATTTTCTGGTCTTATAAACCAGTTACAATTTAATCCTTGAATGTTAAAGTGACTTATATTAAAAAACACATCGCCTACTAAAAGAGCCACATATTTATTCTTAGGATAAAAATAAATATCCTCAGAAGTCCCTTTTTGAACACTTTTTCCGTTTTTTAAAATCAACAATTCATCCACTAAGCCAAAAGCATCTCCAATTTCGTGAGTTACAAAGACACAAGATATTTGTTCTTCCAATACTACTTTTTTTAACTCAAATAAAACTTTTTTCTTAATAATACTATCTAAATTACTAAATGGCTCATCTAACAGAAGAACTTTGGGCTCATCTGCTATAGCTTTTGCTATCATAACACGTTGTATTTCCCCGCCAGATAATTCTCTTGAGTATTTAGACTTTAAGTGGCTTATATTTAACAATTTGGTCAACCTTTCCACTCTTTTTTTTTGGAATTCCTTTTTGAAAAATCGAAGTTCATAAGCAATGTTTTCTTCGACAGTAATATTCGGGAAAAGTGTATTTTGTTGTGTTACTGTTTTAATCCTAACATCTCCTGAAATTAATTTTTTTGAAGGTGGCACTAAAAGTGAACCCTCAATATAGATTTCCCCATTTTGTAATTCTAAATGACCTCCTAGTAAGTTCAATAATGTAGATTTACCAGAACCACTTTGACCGATAATACCCAAAATTTGTCCTTTTGGAACTTTTAAAGAAATATTCTTTAGAGAAAATGAATTTTGATACGAAAAAAATATTTTCTTTGCTTCAATCATAATTTGCAAATTTAAAAGTATGGCATCAAATTAAATCATGTATATCAATAAATAAATTGTGTTAGAGCTATATAAAAATCAAATGCCCTGTCTTGTTGCCTTAGATTCTATCGTATTTGGTTTTGATGGGGAACAATTAAAATTACTTTTAGTAAACAGAGGACTAGAGTCTGAAGGCAGTACGTGGTCGCTTATGGGAGGATGGCTACAGCCTAATGAAAGCTTAGACGAAGCAGCACACCGAATTTTGTTTGAGCATACTGGCTTAAAAAATGTATATCTGGAACAATTGGCTAGCTTCGGGAATCCAAAAAGAGATCCAATAATGCGAACAGTATCAGTAACGTACAAAGCTCTAGTTAATATAGATGATTATGAAAAAAAAATATCAAACACCCTTTCAGCAGCTTGGTTTTCTCTGAGAAAGTTACCTAAACTATTGTTTGACCATGCCGAAATGGTTGAAATAGCCATAGAAAGATTAAGAAAAAATGCCGCACTGCATCCAATTGGCTTCGAATTATTACCTGAAAAATTCACTCTTTTGCAACTTCAAAATTTATATGAAGCAATATTTGATACACAATTTGACAAAAGAAATTTTAGTAGAAGGATTTTGAACACGGGGTATATTGTTAAAACAAATCAAAAGCAGATTGGATTTTCGAAGAAAGGAGCCTATTTCTATATCTTAAATAAAAACAAGTTTCAAGAAAACAAAACATTTAATTTTCTATTTATGCCAAATACCGAAAGAATATTGTAAAAAGCAGAGTTCAAATTTTATCAAACCTTTATTCCTATTAAATATCTTTCTGTTTTTTACAAATGAAACATTTTGTTTTCTAGGCTATCTAATGGAAAGATGCTAATTTTTTGGAATAAAAGATTACTTCAAAATGAAAAAGTATTATTCCTTATTTGGGCGAGACAAGTAAAAAAGTTTACTATTTAACAGTAAGTTATTAAAAAGCTTTTTAATTCTTGAATCTAGGTCCATAAAAAAAAGACCACAAAAATATAATTGTGGTCTTCATCCTTTGAAAAAATTATTTCGAAACAACCTTTATTTTTGGAAAACTAGACCCAATACCCCCTGAGCCTGCGTCAATTCTTTTTGATTCTATTCCATCTTTGATTAATTCTCTTTTTACGGCAAAAGCTTTTTTAATGTTTAATTTTGAGTCTCCCTTGTTGTCAAATACAAATATTTTTATTTGTAATTTTGAATTGCTTTCAAGTAAGCTTTTAATTTGTTCAATAGCTTGAATTGACTCCTCAGTAAGGTTAGTAGAATTTTCTTTGAATTTAATGTCTTTAAATTCAAACTCTTTTCCAGAACTTTGGGTATCATCAGCTAAATAGGTATTTAATAAATCTATACTTGCAGAATTCAAAGAAATTTGAGCCAAAGAATCAGCTTTGGTACTTAATAAAGTATCTGCTATTGCAATAAGTTCAGCATTGTTTAATGAATCTTCAAATATTAATTCTTCTTCAATTGATTCTGCCTTGGTTTTATCTGAACTAAACAATGAAATATTTTCTTTATTTAGCCAAATATAATACCCCCCTGCCCCTAAAACTAATAACCCAAGAATCACCAATAATATTTTAATATTTACTCTTTCCATTAATCCACCTTCTCCAGATTCTTCTGGTGAAAAACTAGAATTACTTTCTTCAATCAGATTTTTTCCATGGGACTCCGGCTTTTTAAGATTAATCCCTTTCATTAAGGTCAACTCTTGTAAACCCAAAGCAGGAATCATCTTTTCCATCAAAGTTTCTGGAGCTTCTTTAAACAAAGATTCGTGATGTTGCTTTAAAAAATAGACCATATCTTCTTTGGTCATTTTTTCAATCTTGATTTTTTCTCCTAATAAATTAATTAAGATGCTTGAAGTAATTCCTGAAAACAAAACTGTAGAATTTTTACTAGTGCCTGCATAAGTACTAATCATACTTAAAAGTGGGCTTTTGTATGCCGGGAAAATTTGGCTTATTATTTTTGAACCATCGACATTTACTTTATCCAAAAAAGGCTTTTTAGCTAATTGATCTAAAAAATCTTCGGGCAATTCATTTTTCTTATAATGTTCGTTAATTTGATTAAATAACATCCCTGCACTCATATCACTGCTAGAACGTCTAATTAATCCAGCCACCAATGTATAGTAAATCCCTTTTATTGCTATCTCGAAATCCCCAAGATTATCAAATGTATTGGCTTTTATTATTGAGAAAAACTCGTCATCTAATATATTATCGAAACTTTCAAACAGATTCATATTCAAAAAAAGGTTTAATTTGCGGTGCAAAAAAACAAAAAAATGATTATTTTACCTATCTTTGAAGGCATTATTATTAATCTAAATCTTTAAAAAATAGTATGGAGAACCAAAATGAAAATAAATTAAGAAGTCAAGATTGGTTTGGAAAAACAGGCAAAGATGGTTTTATATATAGATCATGGCTAAAAAATCAAGGCTATCCTTCCCATCAATTTAAAGGTAAACCAGTAATTGGAATTTGTAACACGTGGTCTGAAGTAACACCATGCAATGGCCATTTTAGAGAAATTGCTCAATTTGTAAAAAACGGAATATATGAGGCAGGTGGATTCCCGCTGGAGTTTCCAGTTATGTCATTAGGAGAAACAATAATTAGGCCTACAGCTATGCTTTATAGAAATTTAGCTGCAATGACGGTAGAAGAAAGTATTAGAGGTAATCCTTTTGATGCTGTAGTACTATTAACTGGCTGTGATAAAACAACGCCATCTCTAGTTATGGGAGCAGCTAGTGTAGGTTTACCTACTATTGTAGTGCCTGGCGGGCCAATGTTAAATGGGCGTTTTCAAGGAAAAGAAATTGGCTCTGGCACCGATGTTTGGAAATTTGCTGACGACTTCAGAACTGGTAAAATGTCAGCCGAAGAATTTGAAGAAGCCGAAGCATGCATGAGTAGGTCAGCTGGGCATTGCTCTACGATGGGCACTGCATCTTCAATGGCAACAATGGTTGAAGCATTAGGCTTAACTCTCCCTGGTATATCGGCAATTCCAGCAGTAGATTCAAGAAAGAAAATGCTTGCCCACATGAGTGGTATGAGAGCGGTAGAAATGGTTAAAGAAAATTTAAAAATAGCTGATATACTTACCCCTGCTGCTTTTGAAAACGCCATAAAAGTAAATGCTGCTGTAGGAGGCTCAACTAATTTAATCTTGCATCTTCTTGCAATTGCTAAACGAATCGGTGTAGAACTTAATTTAGAGGACTTCGATTTTCATGGCAGTAAAATTCCTTTACTTTTAAATTTAATGCCCTCAGGAAAATATTTAATGGAAGATTTTTATTATGCTGGAGGCTTGCCTGTAATAATTAGGGAGCTTAGCCATATTCTTAGAAAAGATGCAACATCTGTAAATGGTAAATCTATAATTGAGAACTCCAAATCAGCAAGAAATTGGAATACAGAAGTAATAAGCCCATTTGATAATCCATTACAAAAAGAAGCTGGAATAACTGTTGTTACTGGAAATCTATGTCCAAATGGGGCAGTAATCAAAGTCTCAGCGGCCTCAGCACATCTTTTAAAACACCGTGGAAAAGCCGTGGTTTTTGAGACAATTGAAGAATATCATTTAAAAATAGATTTAGAAGATTTAGATATTGATGAAAACTCTGTAATGGTGCTTAAAAATGCTGGTCCAAAAGGATATCCTGGTATGCCAGAAGTTGGAAGTATGGCATTACCCAAAAAACTGATAAATAAAGGAATTACAGATATTGTTAGAATTTCTGATGCAAGAATGAGTGGAACCGCATTTGGAACTGTGTTTTTACATGTTTCACCAGAATCTGCCATCGGTGGTCCATTAGCTTTTGTTCAAAATGGTGATTATATCTCAATTGATGTTATAAATAAAAATATTAACTTAGAGATTAGCGATGAAGAAATGGAAGAAAGAAGAAAAAATTGGAAGCCAATTGATTTAGGTTATAGCAGAGGTTACGCAAAATTATATATCGAAAATGTAAATCAAGCACATGAAGGTGCCGATTTTGACTTTTTAGTTGGAAATTCTGGAAGTGAAGTTAAAAGAGAATCTCATTAAATTTTGGATTACCAAATTATGGATTTCAGAACATCAATTGAGCCAAATTTAATAAATATTAAAATAGGATTAAATACAAAATTTTTAACAATTGGCTCTTGCTTTTCTGAGGTTTTGGGGAATTACCTAAATAGTATTAAAATAGAATGTCTTAATAATCCTTTCGGTGTTATTTATAATTTAAAATCAATATCAAATATAATTCAAGAGTCTATATCTGATTCAGATTTAAATCGAAAAAAAATTATCAAAAAAGAAGAATTATACGTTCATTTCGACTACCATTCGAACTTTAGAAAAGAAAATTTAGAAGATTTAATAACTCAAATAGAAGAATCCAAATTAATTTTCAAGAATGGATTAATAAATTCAAATTATTTAGTAATTACTTTGGGTACTTCATGGGTTTATGAAAAGAAAGATTTAAAAGAAATTGTTTCAAATTGTCATAAGCTAGATATCAACCTTTTCGAGAAGAAATTACTTAGTCTAGACGAACAGGTTTTAATATTTAGAAATTTATATTATCATTTGAAAGAATTCAATCCTTATTTAAAAATAATATTAACTATTAGTCCCGTTCGACATTTAAAAGATACAATATCCCTTAATAATTTAAGTAAATCCATATTAAGAGTATTGGTTCATGAAGTAGTTTCTCAATTCAATGATGTGTCCTATTTCCCGGCTTATGAAATAATGTTGGACGATCTTAGAGATTATAGATTTTATAAGGCCGATTTAATTCATCCAAACGAAATAGCGGAAGAATACATAATTGAAAAATTTTCTACCACGTATTTTAATAAATATTTATTAACTTTTATTACCGAATGGAAAAAAATAAAAATGGCTTTGCTACATAAGCCATTCAATCCTAAAACTATTCAACATCAAACATTTATAAAAAAAACAATAGAAAAAATCCAAAGTTTATCTGATAAAATTGATATAGAAAAAGAGCTAAAATTCCTAAATAACCAATTAGAAAAATAAGAACTAATTGTCAAAAATTGATGTTGAAAAAGGAATAATTACATTTAATGGGAGAATTTACAATCAATAAAGAAAAAGTTTTAAAGGCTCTTAGTACAGTAGAAGAACCAGATTTAAAACAAGATTTGGTTACTTTAAACATGATAAAAGACATCGAAGTTGGAGTTAATCAAATAACTTTTACTGTTGTTTTAACTACCCCAGCTTGTCCTCTAAAAGAGCTTATTAAGAAACGATGTATGGATGCGTTGATTTCTGAATTCGGAAAAGGAATAGATATTAAAATAAATATGACTTCCGAAGTAACTAGTGTGTTAAATAAAAACATTTTATTACCTCAGGTTAAAAATATTATAGCAATTTCTTCGGGAAAAGGAGGAGTAGGAAAATCAACAGTCACTGTAAATTTGGCAATGGCACTTAAAAATGCTGGAGCTAAAGTTGGAATAATAGATGCTGATATTTCAGGACCTTCAATTCCTATTATGTTTGGAGTAGAAGACTTGCAACCCATGATTTCCGTAATTGATGGAAAAAACATGATTTCACCAATTATGCAATATGGCATTAAGATGATTTCAATTGGGTTTCTTACTCCTGCAGAAAGTGCAGTGGTATGGAGAGGGCCAATGGCAAGCCAAGCTTTAAAACAATTTTTTGGCGATGTAGATTGGGGAGAGTTAGATTATCTTTTACTTGATTTACCTCCAGGTACTAGTGATATTCATTTAACTTTGGTTCAAACTGTTCCTGTAACTGGCGCTGTAATCGTAACAACCCCTCAAAGGGTTGCTTTGGCTGATGCCACAAAAGGAGGATCTATGTTTAGTCAAGCCAATATTAATGTTCCTATTTTAGGGGTAATTGAAAACATGGCCTACTTTACCCCTTCCGAACTACCAGACAATAAATACTTTATATTTGGAGAAGGAGGCGGCCAACAAATTGCTGACAAATTTGGAGTGCAATTATTAGGGCAAATTCCATTGGTTCAGAAAATAAGAGAGGGAGGAGACGAAGGCAGGCCAATTGTGATGGATCAGGATAATATCACCAGCCAAGCTTTTAAAATAGCTTCTGAAAATTTGGCAAGACAAATTGCTATGAGAAATGCCAATATTCCTAAAACGGAAAGAGTAAAAATAAATACGTTTACATAAAAGTATAATTTATTTCTTGAAATTTGGAACGAATTTTGACACAAATTTATTGAAATAATATCACAAGAATGATCAAACTTTTTTGCGGAATTCTATTTATTGCTTTTGTTTCTTGTAATAAAATAGAAGAAATTCCTGATATAAACAATGCAAAGAAAAATGAATTGCTTGATTTAGTCAATGGAATTAGAAAGTCTGGGTGTACTTGCGGAAATAAATTCTATGCGAAAACTGAATCAGTTTTATGGAACGCTACTTTAGAAAAAATAGCTTTAGCACACAGTATCGATATGTTTAATAAAAAATATTTTTCCCATATAAGTCCTAATGGTTCAAATCCGCTTACTAGAATTACTAATTCGGGATATATTTGGAAAACCTTTGGTGAGAATATCTTTATGGCACAAGGTTTCAATCCTTCAGAAAAAGAAGTGATAGAAGCATGGAAAAATAGCCCAACTCATTGCGAAAATATAATGAATCCAAATTTTAAAGAAATGGGGATTGGTACAAATGAGAATTACTGGACACAAGTATTTGCCTCAAAATGAAATCAATCTTAGGTATTTTTAGTTAATATGAATATATTTGTAAAGGATATTTTAAAATTATGAATGATTTATTAAATCGCGTAGAAGAAGCACTAAATAAAGTCAGACCCTATTTAGAGGCTGATGGAGGAAATGTTGTTGTAAGTGAAATAACAGAAGATTACATTGTTAAGCTTGAATTAATAGGATCGTGTGGAACATGCCCAATGTCATCTATGACTTTTAAAGCAGGTTTAGAAGATGCAATATTAAAAAACGTCCCAGAAATTAGAAAAGTGGAAGCATCAAATATTCATGTTTTCAATTCTAACTAAAAAAATAATCAATTTTTATAAATGTTGCCTTTTGATTTATCAAAGGGCATTTTTTTTTCTATCTTGCAGCTAATTTAGATTTTTAATGCCTAAATAGACTTCAATTGGCACTATGGATAATAAAATAAAAGTTGGGATATTTTTTGGCGGTCAATCCAGAGAAAGGGAAATTTCATATTTGGGTGGAAGAACCGCTTATGAACACCTTGACAAAAGGTATTTTGAACCAATTGCTATTTTTGTTGATAGTATAGGAAATTTTATAAAAATTGATCCACAATTACTCTATGAATCTGATATAAGAAGTTTTTATCCTTCCAAAAATCATAACAACGGATATAAAATATATATCGAATCTTTAGGCCCTCTTAAAGATACACAATTGTATAAATTAATATACAAAATAGGAACACAGGTAAAAATTGAGGAAATAAAGAATCTAATTGATTTTGCTTTTGTGGTAATGCATGGTCCATTTGCTGAAGACGGCAATATACAAGGCATTTTAGAATGGATTGGAGTTCCTTACATGGGGCCTGGCATTTTAGGTTCGGGTATAGGCATAGATAAGCCAGTTCAAAATAAACTTATGGCTTTGGTTACAAGCCAAACAAAAAAATACAAAACCATATCAAAAGACCAATGGGCTAAAGCAGATAAATCAAAACTTTTTTCTGAATTAATTTCTGAAATAGGTTTCCCTTTAGTGGTAAAAGCACCACATCAAGGGTCATCAATAGGAGTAGCAATAATAAAAAAAAGAAGTTTAGAAGAATTTTCTAAAGGGGTGAGTCAATGTTTGTTTGAAACACAAATTTCTAAAAAAGATTGGCAAAAACTTAGCAAAAGGCAAAAAACCAATCAAATGGAAAAAATGTCTAATTTAGATGAAGGCATTGGCTTTCCTGTGGTATTAAATGATGAAGTTGTATACCATCCTTCCATTTTGCTTAATAAATTAGATCATTATCTTATTTCTAACGAAAAAGCACATTTAAGTTCGGTAAATAGCGAAGATTATGTTTTAATTGAAGAGTTCACTAGTGGTCAAGAGTTTTCCTGTGGAGTTATTCAAGATGATTCAGGCAAGGCATTCGCTTTACCCCCTGCCGAAGTTTATGGTGATATTCAATCTTTTGATTTTAAGTCAAAATACAAATCTTCTGCTAGTAAAAAGAGAATTCCGGTTCTAACTAATAATGAAAACCTAGATAAAATTCATGAAAAAATTTTAAAGGCATTTGAAATAACAAGTATGAGTGTTATAAGTAGAATTGATGGATTTTTAACACCTGAAAACGAAGTAATCCTTCACGATCCAAATACTATTCCAGGCATGTCAACAACCTCGTTTATTTTTAAACAAATGGCAGAGATTGGATTTAATATAACTGATTCAATAACATACCTTATAAGACAATCCATACGGGAGCGAATTAGATCTGGAAAAAATGTTTTTAATCTAAGAAAATTACTAGAAAAAACCGATAATTTGATACAAAATGGGATAACTTCCCCTAGGAAAAAACTTGCCATCCTATTTGGTGAAAATGAAGAAGAATTTAAAATTGCTCAAAAAAAATATGGTTTTTTTGGCGGAAATCAAGAATTTGAGCCTATTCCAGTTTGTTTGGCGAGAAATGGCAATAAATATAAAATTCCGCTAAATTTAATGTTCAAGCCAGATATTCAAGAATTTGGAATGGCGATTGGAAAACCGAAACATACCTTCATTCAAAAAATCATAAATAACACAGAAAGTTTTAGAGATTTTTATGTGGGAAAAGTAGATTTTGAAGTATCAAAAATACTGGAAGATACTTTTTATACTAGTTTCTTTGCCTATTATGATTGTAAAAATAACAAAATGGTTTTAAACTAAAATATGGCTAAAAAAACTAAGTTTTATGCAATATGGTCAGGCAGAAAAAAAGGTATTTTCAATACTTGGGAAGAATGCAAAAATTTAGTTGAAGGATTTGAAGGTGCTCAATATAAAGCTTTCGATACTTTAAAGGAAGCGGAAATTGCCATTCAAAAAAACTATTTCTCAATTGTTAGCCCTAAAGTTGTTTCAACAAAACCTACTCAAATCTTCACAAAATTACCTATTCAAGAAGCACTCATTGTAGACGCCGCATGCAACACAAAAACTGGTGACATGGAATACCAAGGCTTTGAATTACATTCTGGCAACTTACTTTTTAAAAAAGGTCCACTTCAAGACGGTACAAACAACATTGGAGAATTTTTAGCGATTGTTCATGCTCTTGCTTTGTTAAAAAAACATAATTCATCCCTACCGGTTTATTCTGATTCAAGAACAGCAATTAGTTGGATACGTAACAAAAAACCGAATACTAAACTTGCACCAACAACTAGGAATACTGAACTTTTCGAATTGTTAATAAGAGCAGAAATATGGTTGAAGGAAAATAACTTCCAAAATAAAGTACTTAAATGGGAAACAAAAATGTGGGGTGAAAATCCAGCTGATTTCGGAAGAAAGTAATGTTTAAGTTTAAAAAATTTACCATATTTCAAAAACAAACCGCTATGAAGGTTTGCTCTGATTCCTGTCTATTTGGTTCTTTAATCGAAATAGAAAAAAAAGACACCAATATTTTGGATATTGGAACAGGAACAGGACTATTGGCATTAATGCTAGCTCAAAAAAAAAGCTCTACTAATATAATTGGTTTAGAAATTGAATTGTTAGCAGCCCAAGAAGCCACTTCAAACGTAAAAAATAGCAATTATAATAGTCAAATAGCCATTGTAAATGATTCTTTGCAAAACTATTTGACTTATACTAAAACAAAATTTGATTTAATCATATGTAATCCTCCTTTTTATGAGAATCACCTTCAATCCCCAAAAAAGGAAAAGAACATAGCACATCATTCTTTAACTTTGACTTTTGATGAACTATGTAAAGGAAGTAGCACTCTTTTAGCAAAACACGGAAGTTTTTGGGTGATTTTACCAATAAAAGAAATGAGAAATTTTGTAGAAATTGCCAAAAAGTATGACTTTTTGGCACAAAATATGATTAATATAAAACATAACCCACTGAAAATCGAGTTTAGAAAAATAGCTCAATTTAAAAAAGAAGAGGTTTTGGTTCAAAAAAATGAGGAAATTTGTATCTATGAATCCGACTCAAAAACCTACAGCCAAAGATTTGTTACACTTTTGAGCAATTATTACCTGAATTTTTAGAAATTTGTATAAATATTTGAATTAAATGGAAAAAGTAGATATATCTGTAATTATTCCTCTTTTCAACGAAGAAGAGTCTCTTCAGGAACTTCATGATTGGATTAAGAAAGTTATGGATGAAAATGCTTTTTCCTATGAAATCTTATTCATAGATGACGGTAGCAATGATGACTCATGGGAAGTAATAAAAAGACTTAAAATTCAAAATTCCAAAGTTATAGGTTTAAAGTTTTCAAGAAACAATGGGAAAACTGCAGCTCTTCAATTAGGCTTTAATGAAGCAATTGGAGAAGTGGTTATTACCATGGATGCCGACTTGCAAGACAGCCCAGAAGAGATTCCTGGCTTATACAAAATGATAAAACAGGATGGTTTTGACTTGGTATCGGGCTGGAAGCAAAAAAGATTTGACCCTATAACAAAAACAATTCCGACCAAACTATTTAATGCGGCAACTCGATATATTTCAGATATCTACTTACATGATTTTAATTGCGGACTTAAAGCATATAACTCCAAAGTAACCAAAAGCATAACTATTTATGGTGAAATGCACAGATATGTCCCTGTGGTAGCCAAATGGAACGGGTTTTCAAAAATTGGAGAGAAAATAGTTCAACACCAGTCTAGAAAATATGGTTATACAAAATTTGGATTCGAGCGTTTCATTAATGGTTTCTTAGACCTTTTATCTATTACTTTTATAAATAAATTTGGACGTAGGCCAATGCACTTTTTTGGGTCATTTGGTTTCCTATCTTTTTTCTTTGGAAGCATAATCACAATATTTCTAATTTTTCAAAAACTTTACTGTATTTACTCCCATCAACCCTTTAGAAATGTCACAGAAAACCCATTGTTTTATTTGGCTTTAGTAGCAATTATTTTAGGTTCTCAACTATTTCTTGCAGGGTTTTTAGGAGAACTTTTTGTGAAACAAGGAATTTCAAAAGAAGACTATATTGTGACAGAAAAGGTATAAAATATGCCAGTCTACTCACATTAATGGATCATAACAAAATCTCTCAAAATTTATTTTTTATACTTTTAATACCCGTACCATTCCCCCCACCAGTTTTGAAGTAATTTTTTAATTTCATTTTCTCTTACATTGTTTCCTGGTTCATAAATTTTTGTTCCTTTCAAGTCCTCCGGAAGGAAGTTTTGAACTGTAAAATTCCCTTCGTAATCATGAGAATATTTATAGCTTTTTCCGTACCCTATTTCTTTCATTAACTTAGTAGGTGCATTCCTTAAATCAATTGGAACTGGCAAATGAGCAGTATTTTCAGCCAATGCAATCGCTTTGTCAATGGCTAAATATGAAGCATTAGATTTTGGAGATGTAGCTAAATAAATAGCAGTTTGGGATAAAATTATTCTACTTTCAGGATATCCTATCTTTTTTACTGCATCCATACAAGCATTTGCTACCATCATAGCGGTAGGATTTGCAATACCAATATCTTCAGAGGCTAATATGAGCATTCGCCTTGCAATAAAATTCACATCCTCACCTGCCACAATCATCCTTGCCATCCAATAAACAGCAGCGTTCGGGTCAGAGCCTCTTATACTTTTTATAAATGCAGAAATGATATCATAATGTTGTTCACCTGATTTATCATATCTAGCAATATTTTTCTGAACAACTTCTTCTACTATTTCGTCATCGATTCGTATCTCAGATTTACCCAATTGTGCATTAACTAACAATTCTACCAAATTCAAAAGTTTCCTTCCGTCTCCCCCACTTAGCCTAAACAATGAATCAGTTTGTAAGACTTTTACATCTTTTTCTTTTAGCCAAATGTCAAAATTTAAAGCTCTTTGTAATAATCCGTTTAACTCTTTTTGACCAAATGCTTCTAAAATATATACTTGACAACGTGATAGCAGTGCAGAATTTACTTCAAAAGAAGGATTTTCAGTTGTAGCTCCTATCAATGTGACTTTCCCTTTTTCTACCGCACCTAATAATGAATCTTGTTGAGCTTTATTAAATCTGTGGATTTCATCAATAAATAGTATGGGCGAAAATAAACCAGAAGGTCTAGCCAAAACATCTCTGAGATCTTTAACGCCTGCACTTATTGCACTTAGGTTATAAAATTGTCTTTTAGTAATTTCTGCCAGCATTAAAGCTAGGGTAGTTTTACCTATGCCTGGCGGACCCCAAAGAATCATAGAAGGCACAATACCCGATTCAAGTGCATTTCTAAGAGGCTTACCCTTTCCTAAAATATGTTCTTGCCCTATATAATCATCTAATTTTTGAGGTCTTATTCGTTCAGCTAAAGGGGAATTTTCCAAAAGATATAAGTAATTTTTAATAAAAATAGTGCAATTTATTCAAACTCAAAAATGAAATAAAAAATTCCTTATAAATAGCAGCTTTGTTATTTTATTCAGAAATTTGCTTTTTAATTTTTTTACATTTCTAAAAATATCTAGCAAAATTTTTAAGTAATAAATTAAACTTAGGAAAGTCTATTTCTTTTAATTTTAATAGTTTTTCTATTTATCAGGCCTATTCAAATTTATAAAATACCATGTCAAAACAAATTATTCATAAAGAATACATACATACAAAAAAATCAAAGTTGTTTCAACGATATGAAAAACTACTTAACGATATAGCAATAAAAAAAAACAACCAAGAAAATTTAAATGAAGGGATGAGAATTGTAATTCCAAAAATAAATTCAGAACTACACCCTTTGCTAAAAGAAAGAATAGAATATCGAATTAAGAAGATTATTCGGCTAGATAAGGTAGTGGATGAAATTGTGATTTCAAATGCAAAATATCTAACTTTTGAGATATATATTCTAGAGGAATTAGAAGAACTGTTGTCTAGCTCAGAAAAAGAAAATGACATTCTAAAAGCCATTTATTTAAAATACAATGGGGGATACAAATTCGAAGAAGATAGAACTGAACAAGACTTTATTTCCGAATTGGTAAAAAATAAATTTGGAATTGATGTGGATGCTGATGAAATTCTAAAAAAAGGATTTGAACAATATATGGAGGAAAATCAAGAAAAATTTCAAACACATTTTGACCAACAAGAACCAATAAAAAAATCTAAAAAACAAACTAAAAAGCTTAAAGACGAAGAGGAAGAAGAAAAGATCCTCGCCCTAGACGCCAAAGCAATTTATTTTAGATTAATAAAGAAATATCATCCCGACAGAGAGCTAGACCCGACTAAGCAAAATGAATGTACTGAAATAACGAAATTAGTCACAAAAGCCTATAAAGATAATGACTTTATGGCTCTTTTAAAACTACAAATTACTTATTTAGAAGAAAATGAACACGACGCAAATACCTTAGCAGACGATATGATAATACGATACAACAAAATATTACAAGCTCAATTAAAAGAATTAAATCAAGAAATAGAATATATAAAAAGAAATAGTATGGGTTTGTTCGAGGATTTTTTCGACGAAAACTACTCTTTTAGTAATGCTCTATTTAATAATCATAAAATGCAAATAAAAGATGGAATTGAGCATTTAAAAATGGAATTGGAATATTCAAACCAACAAAAGAAAGGCTGGTTTAAAGAATGCTTGAAAGAAATGGAAGCAAAAATTGAATTTAAAAGTCTTAAGTTTCATTTAGATTCGATGTTTTAAAAAACAAAATCTTAAGAAGTATTGAAAATCATTCTTGAATTGACTTTTAAGGCATATTTTATATTAAAATAAATTTTAACCGTAAAAAAAAATAGAAATTTATTAACAATAAATAGAATTATATTTTTAATCCTTAATTTAAATAATATATTTGTTATCAATATTTTATAAACCTTTTACCCCTATAATCATGACAACATTTCTTATTATTGTATTTGTTTTAGGTTATTTAGCTATAATTTTTGAGCACAATTTAAAAATCAACAAGACAGCACCTGCTTTATTAACGGGAACGCTTATTTGGGGATTATTTTCCCTTACTTCCTCCAACCATCTGGCATTAGAAGGAGATTTACTTGATCATATTGGAGAAATTGGGGGAATTTTATTTTTTTTAATGGGTGCTATGACCATTGTAGAGTTAGTTGACACCTTCCATGGCTTTGATATTATTACAGATTTTATTAAAACCAAAAACCTTAGAAAACTGCTTTGGATTATTTCATTTATTACATTTTTTCTTTCTGCTGCACTCGACAACCTTACCACTACTATTGTAATGGTCACTTTACTCAGAAAATTAATTCAAAACACTAAAGAACGTATGCTATTTATTGGAATGGTTGTAATAGCCGCTAATGCAGGTGGAGCATTTTCTCCAATTGGTGATGTAACCACAACTATGTTGTGGATTGGAGGACAAATTTCCACTTTTGGAATCATTAAAATGTTATTTTTACCTTCGCTTGTATGTTTAATAGTACCTTTAATTTTCTTGTCTTTTAAAATAAAAGGTTCCCTAACAATTCCTGAAAGCTTTATTGAAAAGAAATCAGACGCAAAAGAAAAATACTTAATTTTCATACTCGGAATTGGTGGTTTATTGTTCGTACCAATTTTTAAAACTATTACTCATACTCCCCCATATATGGGTATTTTGTTTGTATTAAGTATAATGTGGATAATCACAGAAATCCTTTCGGATAGAAAGCCCCCAGAAAGTAAAAGACGATATTCTATTTATCATGCTTTTGAAAAGCTGGACATCCCAACAGTACTTTTCTTTTTAGGTATTTTGTTGGCCGTAGCTGGACTTGAAGCGTCAGGAATATTGCATAATTCTGCAATTTGGTTAGAATCTACTTTTAAAAACCAAACTTTAATAGTTACTCTAATTGGTTTAATATCTGCAATAATTGACAATGTTCCACTTGTGGCTGCGTCAATGGGAATGTATAGTTTAGAGCAGTTTCCTATGGACGACAATTTTTGGGAACTATTAGCCTATTGTGCAGGAACAGGAGGAAGCTGTTTAATAATTGGCTCTGCAGCTGGAGTCGCAGCTATGGGCATGGAAAAAATTAGCTTTATATGGTATCTAAAAAATATTTCATGGGCGGCTCTATTAGGATATTTTGCAGGAATCGGAACATTTCTATTATTTAGTTCATAGAAATTCAAAAAGAATGGAATATCAAATACTTCCAAAACAAGGTAAGTAGGTTTTTCTTAAAAAATTTCAAAGTTCTAAAGCTTTTTAAAATTTACTCTAATATTTAGCCTTACTTTTTCTTAATAATTTTTACCTTTGGGGATTCAACAAAAGATAGAAAAAAAATGCAGTTTAGAATTTTGGGTAAAACCAATTTAAAGGTCTCGGAGATTGGACTAGGTACATGGCAAGTAGGAGGACAATGGGGAAGTGCTTTTGATGAAAATTTAGCTTCCAAAATATTAAATGAAGCTGCAAATCAAGGAATAAATTTCATTGATACGGCGGATGTGTATAGTAATGGTGAAAGCGAAAAAGCGATTGGTAGATTTTTAAAAACTAGAAGTGAAAATTTTATTGTGGCAACAAAATGTGGGCGACAACTTAATCCTCATATTAGCGAAGCTTACCAAACTTCAATTTTACGCAAATTCGTGGAAACTAGCCTTAAAAACCTAGGAGTAGAAACCTTAGATTTAATTCAACTTCATTGCCCTCCTACAGAAGTATTTTATCGCCCCGAAATATTTTATTTTTTTGACATATTAAAAAAAGAAGGGAAAATACAAAATCTTGGAATAAGTGTTGAAAAAATAGAAGAGGCGTTAAAAGGAATAGAATTTGAAAATGTAAGCTCTGTTCAAATAATTTTCAATATGCTTAGACAGAGGCCTTCTGAACTCTTTTTTCAACAAGCAAGAAAAAAAAATATTGGAATTATTGCCAGAGTTCCATTAGCAAGCGGTCTTTTAACTGGAAACTACACTAGCAAAACTAACTTTGAAGCTGGCGATCATCGCACTTTTAATAGAAATGGAGAAATGTTTGACAAAGGAGAAACCTTTTCAGGAATACCTTTCCCAATAGGAATAAATGTTGTGAATGAGTTAAAAGAAGTATTTGAAAACAATACCAACTTAGCCATAATAGCTTTACGCTGGATTTTAATGTTTGAGGAAGTTTCCTGTGTTATACCAGGTGCTTCAAATCCTGAACAAATTAAAAACAATGTTTCAGCTATTCATTTACCTCCAATAACAGAGGCCCAAATGCAAAAAGTAAAAGCAATTTATTTAGCCCATTTTAAAAATACAATCCACCAATGGTGGTAAAAAATGAATTATTATGTACCAAGCAGCAAAAGATAGATATTCAAAAATAAATTATAGAAGATGTGGAAAAAGTGGGATACAATTGCCTGAAATCTCATTAGGACTTTGGCACAATTTCGGAGGTGTTGATGTTTTCGAAAACTACAGATCAATGCTCAGAACAGCATTTGATAGAGGAATCACACATTTTGATCTCGCTAATAACTATGGTCCGCCTGCGGGTTCTGCTGAAGAAAATTTTGGAATACTATTTAAAAAAGATTTCCTTCCTTATAGAGACGAACTTATCATTTCTTCGAAGGCAGGGTATTTAATGTGGACTGGGCCTTATGGTGAATGGGGTTCGAGAAAATACCTCATCTCAAGTTGCGACCAAAGCCTGAGAAGAATGGGATTAGACTATGTAGATATATTTTATTCACATAGACCCGACCCTAACACTCCAATGGAAGAAACTATGGGGGCATTAGATACATTGGTGAGGCAGGGTAAGGCGCTTTATGTGGGGCTTTCCAACTATGATGCCCAACAGACCAAGGAAGCTTTGGCAATTCTGAAACAATTAGGCACGCCTTGTTTGATTCATCAACCCAAATATTCGATGCTAGTCAGAGATCCCGAAGAAGGACTTTTGGATGTTTTGGCTGAAAATGGAGTGGGATGCATTCCTTTTTCCCCACTTGCACAGGGCTTGTTGACCAACAAATACTTAAAAGGCATACCGGAAGATTCAAGAGCTGCCAAAGAAAGTGGCTTTTTGCAATTAAACCAAGTTTTACCTGAAACTATAGCTAAAGTAAAAGCTTTAAATGAAATAGCCGAAACCAGAGGCCAAAGCTTAGCCCAAATGGCAATAGCTTGGCTTTTAAAAGACCCAAGAGTTACCACCGTTTTGATTGGTGCTAGCAAGGTCAGCCAATTATTAGATTCACTCAAAGCTGTGGAAAACAAGGAGTTTAGTGATAGTGAATTGGCAAAGATTGAGGGGATTTTGGGGTGAGTAGTCACAAGAAATGTATTATTAAAAAGCCTGCCAAAACTTGGCGGGCTTTTTATGTTTCGAAAAAATGAAAGACTATTCAATTATCATTATTACACACTGTATTTTGGCTTTTTATTTTAATCGTATTAAAAATCTAAATGGTTGGTAATTAATATTTTACTCAACAATTCGTAAAGCAAAAGCATTTACATTTTGACTTGTATTGGTAAGTATATTTCCAAAATTTACAGTTTGTGAGAATAAACCAATAACATATATACTTGTACCAGAAAACAAACGATTACCAGCTTCAAAATCAGCTCCTCCAAAACCTTGCAACCAAATTGGATTTCCAAGATTTGTGAATTTAGAGACAAAAATATCTGAAGTTCCATTGGAATTCACTATCTTTACACCATTAGACATCGAACCAGTGTAATGGCCAGTTAAAAATACATTTCCACTGCCATCAACACTTACATCATTCGCTACATCTGAAGATGGACCACCTAATAATTTAGCATAAAGAATACTCAAATCATTATTCATTTTAACAAAAAAAGCATCTGAATTACCAAAAGAAGATAAACTAAAAGGACCTAAAGTTGCATTTCCAAAAATAGAACCGCAAACAAAAATGTTTGAATTAGCATCTTTTGCCAATCTACTGGCTAGATCTGTTCCACTTCCACCAAATCCTATAGCACTTTGACAATCGCCGTTCAAATTATATTTTGCAACAAAAATTTCTCTGTTTGAAACTGTAGAGGTCAAGGCACATGAAATCCCAAAATTAGTTGTGTTTTCATATTCTCCTAAAACAAAAATAGCAGTACTTGAAACTAAAATATCCTTTGCAATTTGGTTAGAAGAACCAGATATAGCTTTTACCCATTGAGTATTTCCATTCGAATCAAATTTTGCAAGATATCCATCTTGTAATCCAGCAGAAATCAAAGTAAATGCTGAAATGCCAGGAAAGGTAATGGTGTTACTAAAATACCCGCATATGTAAATATTGCCAAAATTATCTACCTCAATTGAAGAAGAAATATCTAAGGAAGTGCCACCGGAACTTTTTGCCCAAATCACATTTCCATAGGTATCGAACTTCACAATAAAAACATCTGAACTACCAGAATTAGTAAGTGTAGTGGTGCCAAAAGTAATAGAATCAAAGTAGTAACCCGTTATTACAATGTCCCCATTTCCGTCAATAACACAGTCAATTGAAATATCTCCCGCTAAACTTCCGGCAGTTTTTACCCAAATCAATACTCCTTCCGAACTATATTTTGCTAAATAAACATCATTATCTCCGGTAGTTGTAATATTAGTAGAACCAAACATTGCGGTTCCTTGAAAGTTTCCTGTAATGTAAATATTACCACTATTATCTTTAGCAATTGCGTTGGAACCGACCGATGAATTGCCCAAAATACCCCAGGCAGTATTTGAAGTTTGACCAACATCCTGGGTAGAAAGCAAATGAAGCCATTTTGTTCCATTAAAGACCCTTAGGCAATTAAAAGTTAAATCGTAAGCCAAATCTCCTTTCAAAGGGTTGGGTAAAGCCAAAATTTGATCATAAGAAATTCTAGGGTGTGTACTTGTAGTTGCAGGGGTGATGCCGTTGGGAAATATAGTCACATTTTGTGCTGAACTAACCAAACTAGAGCATAATAAAATAATAAAAAGTAGAGTGAATTTCATTTGAAGTGTAAATTTAAATGTAAAAAGAATTTACTGTCAAACGGTTAAATTAGGTTAGGATTTTATTAATCTTAGAAAAACACAAAAAGGCTCGAAAGTTTAGCTTTTTCGCCTTTTTGTTCAGAAATTTGAGTTCCTCAAAACAAATTTCTGTATGCAAGATATCAAAA
>JANOMP010000307.1:0-1788 GCA_031420365.1 Cytophagaceae bacterium | reverse complement strand
CCACTAGCAGTATTGGCACCTCCTGTTGTATTTGAGTAGAGAGAATTAGACCCATTTGCAGTATTGTTATTTCCTGTTGTATTTGATCGGAGTGAACTAACCCCAATTGCAGTATTGTTAAAGCCTGTTGTATTTGATTGGAGTGAATAAAACCCATTTGCAGTATTGTTATTTCCTGTTGTATTTGATCGGAGTGAATAATACCCAATTGCAGTATTGCTACTTCCTGTCGTATTTGATAGGAGTGAATTTATCCCAATTGCAGTATTACCAGACCCACCAGGATTACCAGACCCACCAGGAATATTGTTTTTCAAAGCATCAGTACCCAATGCTACATTACTGGTACTACTAGAATTTGTGTTTCCCTGTAAGCCTCTGGGTGTTATCATAATTGAACCATCTGTAGCAGATATGGTAGATATTTGAGCATAAGAAATAGTGGAAGAAAATAATACAAGAAGGCAGATAATGTTTTTCATGTTGATTAATTTTTATTGTATTTATCAAAAGTAACAATTAATTTAAGTCTTATGTTTATAATTTATTATACGGCTATTATAGGAATTGAGATTTGTATAATAATTATGGATTTACAGGATTTAGAGTGAAACCCTGAATTTTATAAAATTAATTAATGATTGGTGTTTACTGAATTTGTTTTAGCCTTAATTTTTTTTGAAAAAAATCCGAATGTCGGGCCAACTGGAATGCCAGCTCAACCAAAAACATTCACAAAAAAAAATCCTGAAAGCCGTCCGCCATGAATTTTGCAATTAATTGAGAAGCTTTTAGAAAATGGGTAAACTAGGTTTTCAAAAGAACTTAGTTTTACTGGATAGTTGCTTATCTATCAGTATCTATTAATTTTTAGTGCATTTCCGAACAACAAGTTTCTTTTTCTGAGTTAAAGCGGTAATATTATTTGGTATTACAGGATTTAGAGTGGAGAAATATTCATTTGTGAAATCTTTTAGAAAACAAATATGCGAGGCAGAAGGGGTACAGATTTTGAAGGGATTTGTATCAAAGAATCATATTCATATGCACGTAGAATATAGACGATCACAAGATTTGCGTACTCTAGTAAAGTTGTTAAAAGGACGTTCATCAAGGAAATTGCAAATGGAATTCCCAGAGTTAAAGAAGAAATATTGGGGTCGTCAATTTGGGCAATAGGATTTGGTTGTTGGAGTACAGGGAATATTACAGATGAAATGGTAAATGAATATTTGGAACATCATAGAAATCCTGATTCTAATGACAACACAAATTTCATCGTTGAATAGGCAGACTTTCAGTCTGTAAGAAAACTATGGACTTTTAGTCCATAGTGGTTTATTTTTCAATCATTATGTTTTACACTTAGGCTTTGATACTAAAACCATCTTTAGAAAAACACACATCGTTTGATTAGATTGAACTTTTTATGCCTCGTTAATAGAAAATATTCGAAGTACTTACCAAACCCTGGGTTGATGTTAGGAAGGTATTAAGGTCAAAAAAAATTTTAAAAATAAGATTGGGAAATTAAAGTCCATAATTCTACAGAAATAAAAAATGAATTTATGGCTAAAAAAATAGTATTTGTAGCACATGGGGCCATTATTTTTTGACTGTTAAAAATAAATTTACTACATTCATGTATTAATTTCAAAACCCTTTTTCAAAAAAATTTAATACTATGTTGAATCGCAGAGATTTTATTAAAAATACAGCCATTGTTAGCGCGGGGAGTTTTATAGCCCCAGATCTTTTTGCTTTTAATGGCTCACCTAACGAAAAGGT
>JANOMP010000306.1:0-4622 GCA_031420365.1 Cytophagaceae bacterium | reverse complement strand
GGGGTATACGTCCAGTTTTTTGCCCTTCCCAAAGGTGGTTCACCTGTTTCTGTAGGTTGGTATTTGTCAATTTCCGGTAAAATCAAAGGCAAATCCTTTTTATCAACCAAATACGGCAAAAGGTTTCCTTCTACATTAGGTTTGAAATATACGGGTACTGGCTCGCCCCAATACCTTTGGCGAGCAAAAACGGCATCACGCAAACGGTAATTTACTTTACCACGTCCAATTTTGTTTTCTTCTAAAAAGGCCACCAATTTCGAAGTGGCTTCTTTGTAACCCATGCCGTTTATCATCTCAGAATTGATGTATTTGCCTTCTTTGGTGGCATCGGCTTGTGTTTCAATGTCTGTTTGGGGATCCAAAATAGGTATTATAGGCAAGCTGAAATGCGTCGCAAAGTTCCAGTCACGCTGATCGCCAGATGGCACGCCCATAACGGCACCTGTTCCGTAACCTGCTAATACGTAATCGGCAATCCAAATCGGCACTTTTTCACCATTAAACGGATTAATACAGAAAGTACCTGTAAAAGCACCAGAGACCTTTTTAACGTCAGACATACGGTCTAATTCAGAGCGCTTTTGGGTTTCAAGTATATATTCTTCTATGTAAGGCTTCTGCTCAGAAGTGGTCAAATCGGCCACCCATTCGTGTTCAGGAGCCAAAACAAGGAAGGAAACACCATAAATGGTATCAATTCTGGTCGTAAAAACTTCTATTTTTCTATCGAAATTTTCGACTTTGAATTTTACAGAGGCTCCATTAGATTTACCTATCCAGTTGCGTTGTTGGTCTTTCAAAGATTCAGACCAATCTATTGTATCAAGTCCAGAAATCAATCTGTCGGCATAGGCTGTGATACGCATCATCCATTGACTCATTTTTTTCTGAATTACGGGATAACCACCACGTTCCGAAACGCCATCTTTCACTTCGTCATTTGACAATACCATGCCGAGTTCAGGACAAAAATTCACAACAGATTCGGCCAAATAGGTCAATCGGTAATTTAAGGAAATTTCGTATTGTTTTTCTTTCGACCATGAATTCCATTCTTCGGCAGAAAACTCTGGCAATTCTTCATCACAAACGGCTTTGGCAGCATTTGAGCCTCCTTTTGCAAAAAAATCGTATAAAGTTGCCACGTTTTCGGCTTTGTCAGATTCCTTATTATACCAAGAATTAAATAATTCCATGAAAATCCACTGCGTCCATTTGTAATAAGATGGATCTGAAGTGCGTACTTCTCGCGACCAATCATAACAAAAACCAATGTTTTTCAATTGGCCAATATACGTTTCGATATTTTTCTCAGTGGTAATTGCAGGATGTTGCCCAGTTTGGATAGCATATTGCTCAGCAGGCAAACCAAATGAGTCAAAACCCATGGGATGCAAAACGTTGAAACCTTTTAGTTTTTTATATCTGCTGTAAATGTCAGAAGCGATGTACCCGAGCGGATGGCCCACATGCAAACCAGCTCCCGAAGGATACGGAAACATATCGAGCACAAAGCATTTAGGCTTTTTGATGTCAATTTCAACTTTATTAGTTTGGTTTTCTTCCCAATAGTGTTGCCATTTTTTTTCTATATCTCTGTGCCTGTACTCTGTCATTTGTCTTTTCTGTTATCAAATTTTCCGCAAAATTAGTGATTTTTTGTGGAATTTGAAGAATAGCTTTTTGAACTGTAAACAATAGTTGAGAGTTCGAATAGATGAAAAATTAAAATTAGATAAGTTTTTTAACTCTAATACACTTGTTTTCTCTATTTGATATTTTGATATTTGTATATAAAAATTGAATCAAATGGAACTGTTTTAGTATATCCGAAACAAGAGGAAGATGTAAAAACTTTGAAAAAAGTATTGAAAGCTTTAAACTTTAAATTTGAGGTAAGTCCTTATAGTCAGGAGTTTGTTTCAAAAATCAAGAAGAGTTCAAAGGAAATCCAGAAAGGTGAGGTTATAACGGTTGATCCCAAAAATCCATGGCAAAGTATATTGTCCAAATAAGTAAATCTGCTCAAAAAGATTTGGTTAAAATACACAAATCGGGAAATAAATCTGATATCGAACGACTTCAAGAATTATCGAAGAACTTTCAGAAACTCCCTACACTGGAATTGGGAATCCAGAAAAACTAAAGTTTGACTTAGAGAGGATATCCAAGTGAGGAAATATTTTAGCTATTGAAATCCTTAAATTACAATCAAGATAAAACAAAAGAGATGTTTATAAAACTATTAACAAAGAGATCACAAAAATTACTTTGAACTGATTATAAGAAATTAATTGTTAAAAATAAATAAAATGAAATCAAAATTTAGAACAATCCTTTTTACAATTTCAATCCTTTTCAATGTAACAATGGGAGTAATATGGATTTACAATTGGAACTCCAACAACTATTCAAGCTGTTTATCAGAAAAGAAAAAATTGACTGCACAAATTAACACTCTCTCAAATCAACTTCACAATTCATGGAAGGAGCAGAAATATTCTTTGGAGGTTATGCTCAATAGTAAACTTGATTTTCAAAACTCAATGCCCGAATATAGTGATGTAAGTAAAGAAAAATTTATTGAAGCAATAAGGCAAAAAGTAGTTGAATTGAAAATGAAATTGGAAGAGAAGTAAAATTGTTACTACCCAAATACTATTTTGAACAGAATTTAAAAGATTACTCTAAATTAATATGTGACAATTGGCTTGTTAGTCTATAAATATTTGGAAAAAATATATTTATATTTATTACGCACAATTAAATTTTTGGTTTAATGAAAAACATGGAAAAAAGAATTCAAGTACTACGATATTCCTTAATCTTGGAGAAACAAGCAAGTTTAGAATTGTCGAATCTATTATTGATATCAGACATAAGTAAAACCAAATCTCTTGGTAACAAATCAGAGTCTTTGTCTTTCAACCAAAAGATTAATATTTTAGTTGATTCTGGTGTAGTTGGGACTGACTATAAACCAAAGTTCCAACATTTTATGAGCATAAGAAACCAATTCATGCACAATATTGATGCAGATACTTATGAAAAAGTAATTAATCAATTTGATGGGCTTTTAAGTTATTTGAAGAAAAATTATCAGGATAACTTTGATTTAAAACCAAATCTAGAAGATTCTTTGGAGCTGAGTGTAAAACATTTATTCAAGGATTGCATAAATCATTTAATAGAGATAAAAGGTTTAAAAGCCACAATATCTAAAAATCTTACATTAAAAGATTATTATGAAAAAAGATATAATTGCATAAAAAAATCTATTGAAATTAATATTAATGAGTTTCAAGATTCCATCAAAATGAATGAAAATATTAATGAGGACTTGAAATTTAAGCTTTTTAGCCGAATAGAGAGTTTAAAGACAAACATTTATGAAGATGAAAAAACACTTTACATTCAAGAGATGAAAATTTAAGGTTTTTTATCAGAATAATCACTTAAAACGGAGTTTAAGAGTAAATGGCCAATAAACCTATCTAATATTTTTATGAAACTTAGCGTAAAAAAAAAATAGCAAGAGAATTCTTGATTTTAACTTTCCTAACACTTTTCTCAATGATATGCGGACTTTGCATCTACCCTTATAATGCTTTCAGAAGGTTGCAGATAGACTCAATTAAGATTGAAATCTCTGCTGAAAAAAAAGAAATTGACAGCTTAACTTTAACATTAAATAAGAAACTAACTAAACAAAAAGAATTTTTCAATGAATCTTTTGAGGCGTTGTCATCTGAATACCAGCTAGATTCGTCGGAAGCAACTTGGAAAGGTTTAGCAAAATCATATCGTTCAGACAGCATACCTTACTTTTACGAAAAGAAATGGGATGATAAAGTTGTAAAGTTTCTTAATTCAAAAGGATTCAATGATGGAAAAGCTTTTGAAACATTCGTTGGTGAAAATTTATTCAACCAAAATGATTCTATCAATTATTTGAAATCCAAAAAAATTGACCAAAATGTAACTGAATTTAAAAATCAATCAAACCAGTTTAATAAGAAAATTTTAAGTTCAAAGGAGCAAATAAATTTTTCACTCTTAATTTTTAAAATCTTATTTTCAATAGCATTTCCACTTCGGTTTTTAATTCTTGGAATCAAGTGGTCAATTACAACAATTAAACAAAAAGAATAAAATAATGCCTGTTAAGATTCTCTAATAAATGCTTATGGCTCCCGCTGCTGTGCCAAGTCTTTAAACAAAGTAGGGGGGTAACTCTGCCATTAGACCGATTAAAGGATTTGCTGAAACTAAGTTGCGATTAGCATTTATTTGGTGTAATAGATTTATTGTATTCTGTTCTTAACGCTTACACTATTTAGACTGTACACAGGCGTATTTTGGTATTTAGCCTAAATCAATTATTTATTATATCCTTTAGTTTTCTTTTTACTAGGTATTCCAATTCTTAGTTTTATGGCTAAGAAGAGCAAGTGTTTTTTTACAAACATTAACTTAAATCTACTGTCAAACGGTTAAATTAGGTTAGGATTTTATTAATCTTAGAAAAACACAAAAAGGCTCGAAAGTTTAGCTTTTTCGCCTTTTTGTTCAGAAATTTGAGTTCCTCAAAACAAATTTCTGTATGCAAGATATCAAAA
>JANOMP010000305.1:0-3392 GCA_031420365.1 Cytophagaceae bacterium | reverse complement strand
AGAAGAATATTGAAAAAATACAATACAATTTATTCGAAAATTGGGAGGGGGTAGTTTTGATAAGGTGAATTCAAACCCTATTTCATCTAAATCAGACATAATTTTACTTGAATTTAATTATTAACCGTTTGACAGTAATTATATTCCAAATATTATTCAACACGAATGGAATATTCTTTTTTATAAATAGAAATAAAAAGCGGATAATTCTTCCCTAACTTATTATAAGCAGCAGTTTTCTCATCCATTCGGTGCTTTGTTACTTCAATTTTTAATTTCAGCTTACTTTTATCTTTTAGCAAGGCTGCAAAACTGTAATTACGCACTTCCGATGGATTCATATTATTATCAGCCAACTTTTTAGCCACCGGATACCACTGCCATTTCTCTCCTATTCGTTCTATTTTCTGATTAACAACTTTACCCTTCTCATCAAACAACTCTATTTTAATCAAAATAAAACGCTCTGGGTCTCCTGAAGGCACTCTATGTCCCGCAAATTCATTCTTCACTTTTAAATTATATATCAGAGAATCAGCTAATTTATAGCTTAATTTCATATTGGAAGGCTCAAAGCTTAAGCCATTAAAGACTGTTGTTTTTACAGAATCAAACTTAGGGATACCTGAACCTGTAAAAAAATGTGCATGACTTTTTCTTTTCGGGAAACCAGCTACTAAAGACCGCTGAGTTTCTGGCATATGGCAAGTCACACAATTTTTCTTTCCAAAAAATGGCCCTTTTTCCCATTCGTCTCCGGTTTCAAAAGTGCAGGCCAAAGTTGGCGTTACCACCGCATTGGCATTGTGACAGGAAATACAAAGCTTTTCAGATAAAAAAATTGGATCTTTTTTAACTTTATGTGGAGCATTTAAATTTCCATTTGAACCAATTATTGCCCCATTTCTTACATGACAGCTCGCACAGTTAATGCCTTCCTGTTGTAAGGATTTGTCAAAAAATGGGTTTTTCTTTTTTACAGGTTTATAAATATCACCATTTATCATCCCTGAAATAATAAATTCTTGTTGGTTTTGCAATGGAATATGGCAGTTTACGCATAAAAAAGGACTAGATTCTTTCTTTAATTCTGCTTGAAACTGTAAGTCTGTCCATGCATGAGCATGTGTTGATAGCTTCCATTCTTCATAATGAGCGGTGTGGCATGTTCCGCAATCTTCTGATTTCAAAGAGACTAGGCCCCTTGGAATAGCTTGATGAGGCACTACTTTTTCCCAAGACTTGGTGAGGGGTACAATTTCGTTTGTTTCGAATAAATATTTTTTCTCCAACAAGACATAAGCTACCGCCGAACTAAAAAGAAGCAAGGCTATGGGTAATTTATATTTCTTGATTATATTCATTTGTGACACAAAAGCGAATTTCTAACTAACAGTACTTAAGTAAAACACTTATGAAAAACTATTTGTTCTGTTCAAAACAAATTTCTCAAATGCTAAAGTACCAATTTTTTTTTGTTTCGATAGTACTTTCTTAATAATCTTCAAGGTCAATTTCTCGGCTCTGTTATTCAAAAATTACTTACTTTGTAATAGAAAATAGCGGCTATCAGCAGCAGAAAACAAAAAAGTGGGTTTTAAAAACTTAGGAGTAAAAGTAAATTTGCAAAAACTCCAAACAGAAGCACCATTGCCATACATTGTACACACGAGTCAAAATTATTTCATTATAATTTACAAAAAATCAAAAAACCAAGTAAACATAGCAGATCCAGCCAAAGGCCTTATAAAATACACTTTTCAAGAATTCGAATCTCAATGGGCTACAACGGTAATAGACAGTGAACGCAGGTGCGTAGGATTGCTTTTAGAGCCTATGTCTGCTTTTTATAAAACGCTACCTTTGCCAAGAAAAATGAGGAGAAGAACTTTCGGGCATTGTTTCAGTATTTTTTTTTAAATTCACATCTGGGCTTAGACCTGCTGGCGGGGTCTATGATACAATTCATTATGTCTTTTCTGGCATTACAGGATTTAGAGTGGAGAAATATTCATTTGCGAAATCTTTTAGAAAACAAATAAACATTGTTCCATTAATCACAAAAACGTCCGTATGAAATTTTTTAAGCAAGTTAAATTACTAATAGCTAGATAATTAATTTAAAAATTCATGGCGGACGGCCAGTCAGGATTTTTTTTTGTGAGTGTTTTTGGCTGAGCTGGCATTCCAGTTGGCCCGACATTCGGCTTTTTTTCGAACGATCCGCCGACGCGGAAAAGTAAGGCTAACAACAAATTCAGTAAACAGCAATCATTAATTAATTTTATAAAATTCAGGGTTTCACTCTAAATCCTGTAAATCCTCTTTTCTTACCCAAAGTGTGGTAGATACCGGCATACAAACCCGTAATCTTAATTTTATTTACTTGGTGCTGGCTGCACAACTCATGCTTTTCATGGGGCGTATGGCAGTAGATTTTTTGAGGTCGTGGATGTTGCTGCATGTGAGCACACGTGTCAACCTTTCCATACTCTCAGAGTTTTTGGGCAAACTGCTCAATCTACCTGTAAGCTATTTTGAGAGCAAACAAACGGGCGACATCCTCCAACGCGTAGGCGACCACAGCCGCATAAATTTTACATTTAAAGCATTTTTTTTCTCAATATATATATATTGCTCAGATAATCAATAATTTAGTAACTTTGTAGAAAATTCTAAATCTAACTAAAAATGAACACAAGTTTTGAGGAAATAAGGGATATTTTGAAAGAATTGGCCTTAGCCCAAAAGGCCTCAGAAATTCAATCCGCAAAAACAGCTGCACAATTGGCGAAGACTGATGCACAATTGGCAAAGACAGATGCACAATTGGCGAAGACAGATGCACAATTGGCGAAGACAATATTGAAACTTGATCAGATTGGGGTACAGTTAGGCGACTTAGGCCACAGCAATGGGGATTATGCCGAATCATTTTTTTACGATAGTTTGTCGGATAAGAAAACACTCGGCGGAATAAAGTACGATGTCATAAGCAAAAACTATAAACGTAGGCGTCAAAGAACCGAAGATGAGTATGATATTTTTTTAGAAAATGGCTCGGCAGTAGGAATCATTGAAGTAAAATACAAAGTACAAAAAGCACATATAGAAAAAATGCTTGCCAAGAAAAAAGATAATTTTAGGATTTTGTTTCCCGAATTTAACGGCTATTCGCTTTATATGGGCATTGCCGGATTGAGTTTTGAAAACGATATGGAAGAATATGCTTCGGAAAATGGACTGATGGTTTTGAAACAAAAAGGAGATGTTCTTGAAATCAATAGTAATAAAATGAGAGCATTTTGATATTATTTTAAGTTTTGTATTTAAAGTGGAACACTCGCTGTGCGAAGGCTATTGCCTTCGCACGTGCGAAATGCGGCTTCTAG
>JANOMP010000304.1:0-5026 GCA_031420365.1 Cytophagaceae bacterium | reverse complement strand
GTACAAGCACTGATAAGGTGTGTGCCAGACGGAAAAATGGGAAGTATTAATTGCATTCACAAATATCCCCACTTTTTAGTTTACGTGCAAATCCCCACGAATACTAAAATCAGAGGATTAGACATGGAGTTCTGAGTTTAAAACATATTCTGACAATTACCGGAAGTTTCATGATTTCTACTGGATAAAGAAATACCAAATAGTCTAAATTCCAGTGGTTGATAACTTACACATTCACCATCTGTTCCAGAGCTATTTCCATCACCGGGAGCTTCGGTTATTATTGGCATCTCCTGAATTACACCAGCCAAACCAACAAGAACAAACTTGGAAACTATATAGTGAAACTGTTGCAATCAACAAAAATAAAAAAAGAGCTAACTTAATTTTGCTTTTTTTTCATGATTTTAGATTTAAAAGGTAGTACAAATATATAATTTTTTTTAAAAAAAAGAGCTTTATATTGGTATATCTGGAAAGACTAATTTTAAAGTAGTTTGTTTGATAAAGTTGTCTGTTCGGTAGCCATTTGTAGCGAAGAAAAGCCTTATAGAAATACTAAATACTTGACTCCAAATAAATATTAAAATATTTCTCATGTTTAACTAGCCAGCAAAGTAGAAAATGAAAGAGTCAATAACAGCAAAATAAAATACGGGTTGATAACCCCATTATTTTAGCAAACATAAGCTAAGAATCTAGGTATTTTTCTAGCAAAATCCTGAAAGGAATAAGATAAAAAATGGATATCCGTTTTCAGGTATTGACGAATTTTTCCCAATCTTCTGCCATTCTCCCTTTTAGTACTCTTGGAAATTTATGTTGACCCCCTTCTTTTTCATTTTTTTTCATCCAATTTATAAATGTTTCGCTTGGGAGCACTTTGACAAAAACATTTTTAAGAGCATGATCTCTTTCGGTGTCATAGTCGTCGTTTAATTGTCTTATTTTTTGATCTATATGCTTTGCTAATTCTATTTCATTTACTTCTTGATCGCAGCCAACATACCAATGATGAGCAAAAAGTGGAGGATATTTTTTGCCGATTACCGTAAATTCTTTAATCGTTAAATTCAGCTCTTTGGATACTTTAACGATAGCCGAATTCATATTATCTACTGAAAGGTGTTCTCCACACAGGCTTATAAAATGCTTGGTTCTGCCTGTTATAACTATTTCAACATTCTTTTTATCGGTAAATTTTATTATATCACCTATTAAGTATCGCCATGCACCGGAACACGTTGATATTAAAAGTGCATATTCTACATTTTCAACTACCTCATGTATCATTAGTGAAGTAGGATTGTCTTTTATATTTCCATCGGCATCAAAATTTTGATCTGTAAAAGGCACGAACTCATAAAATATGCCATTGTTTAATATCATTTGTAGGCCTTTATCTGGCCTAGATTGATAAGCAATAAAACCTTCAGAAGCCAAATACGTTTCAAGATAAAAAAAAGGTTTGTTTGGAGCCAAAAGCTTTTCAAAACCTTCTTTATATGGATCCATCGAAACGCCTCCCCAACCGAAAGCCACTAAATTTGGCCAAATTTCATGAATGTTATCTACCTTATATTTAGCTATAATCCTTTCAAAAAGAATTTGAATCCAAGCGGGTACTCCTGCCACAAATGCCACGTCCCATTCCTTAGCTTTATCTGTAATTTGTGATAATTTCTTCTCCCAGTTTTTTTCTTGGCTAATTTTTTTTCCTGGCTTAAAAAATTTTTCAAACCAAAATGGCATTTTTCCAACAGTAATACCACTTAAATCTCCTTCAAAATGATCATTACTAGAGTTGAGCCTAGTGCTTCCCCCTAAGAGAAGATACCCTTTTTCAAAAGTATCACTTGGTAATTGGCTAAAATTCCCGAGTGCTATTATTTGGGCTATGCTTGCTTTATGAATAGATTTTATCATAGCTTTGGTTACAGGAATAGCTTTTGAAGCTGCTTCCGAAGTGCCAGAGCTAAGTGCAAAATATTTAACTTTTCCTGGCCACGTTACATTTAATTCACCTGCCCTAGCCTTTTGCCACCAGTCAGTATAAATTTTATTATAATCATGAATTGGAACATTATTTTTAAACATTTCGTAAACTTTTTCTTTATTTCTAAATCGACGAAATGAGCGTATTTCTTCAAAACTATAATGTGTGCCGAATGCAGTTTGTTGAGCTTTCTTTAAAAGTTTTACTAAAGCTTTTCTTTGAAATTTATATGGTTTTAATGCCCTTAAATTTTTAACGTTTGCTGAAATAACAATGATTTTTTTAATAACCGAACCTAGAAGAGCCATTCTTAACTAAATATTTGACAAATTTAAGAGTCTATTTTTTTTTAGCCTAATTTCAGTATTAAGTTATTGGTAGGGTTTAATAAAGAAATTAAGTTTCGTTTCGCAAAATAATAACTATTTCCTAACATTTAAGCAATTTTAAGGTAATACATAGGTGTTAATTTTGGATTAATAAAAGGGCTTATCATGATAAATCAAAAAATGTTTCAGTACATGACAAAAAATATAATCACTTAATAATAATGGAATTAAGTGTTAAAAAATTAGGATAAAAGACTTATATTCAGTATATTAGTGAAAAAATAACGACAAGTTTTCCTAACATTGAATACCAGCCTAGACCGTAAAAATAGTGATTTAATTTCAGTTTTAAAGCCATATTTTAAAGATAATTTTAACTTAGCTAGACTCAAACTCATTTGTTTGTTTATTGAAGCTCTTTGCAAGGTTAAAACGATTAATTACGATCGACTCGCTACAGCATTTACAACTGAGGCAGACAAAAGTAGTTCCTATAGGCGAATTCAAAGGTTTATGGCAAACTTTGATTTCTCTATGGAGATTGTAGCTAAATTGATTTTTAAACTTTTACCGATTGTAGGAAAAAGGACATTAATTATTGATAGAACCAAGTCGAATGCGACCCCAGTGAATTCGGTAAGTCCGACATAAATATTTTCATGCTAGGGATTAGTTATAAAAATGTTGCATTTCCTATTATGTTTAAAATGCTAGACAAAAGGGGGAATTCTTCTTGTGATGAAAGAATAGAACTGATTAGGAAATATGTGGATTGGTTTGGTCTTGATAGTATTGATTGTATTTTAGCTGACAGAGAATTTGTTGGCCAGAAATGGATTGCTTTTTTAAACTTAGAAGGCATCAGATATCACATTCGCATCAGAAATAACTTTAAAGTCATTTTGCCAGCGAAAAACAAGGAAATTAAGGTAAATTGGCTATTTAATGGCCTAAAAATCAATGAAATATGCCATTACCCCAAAATAGTAAATTTAAATGGTGAACTAGTGTACCTGACGGCCACCAAAACCACTACAAGAGAAAATGGAATAGAATTGTTGATTTTGATTTCATATAGTCGACCGCAAGAAGCTCTACAATATTATAAAGTAAGGTGGCAAATAGAAACACTATTTAGATCTTTAAAAAGTAGCGGTTTTAATATTGAACATACCCATGTAACAATTTTAGAAAGGTTAGACAGATTACTACTTTTGGTAATAATAGCATTTACCTGGTCATATTTGATAGGTGATTTTTTAGATGAAATATTTAAACCAATAAAACTAAAAACGCACGGCAGAAGAGCAATTAGTGTCATCAAATATGGATTGGACTATTTGTCAAAAGTATTATTATCAGGCGTTAACAAATATAAAATCAATATTTATCAATTTTTGTCATGTACTTAAAATTCCGAATTAACTTATTCATCGTTTGAAATTTTAGAACGTAATCAACAACCTAATAATGTGCTTACTCTATTTTAAACATGAAGAATTATATCCCGAAAAGTACAAAATCAAAGTCAATTCAAGCACTTATTAATGAAGCACTTGACATTTTAGAAAGTGTTGGAATTCCAATGGATAAAACAGAAAGAGCATTGGATAGAATGGCTGTTTGTTTTTTGGCAGTTGCAGGAGTTACCAAAAAATGGAAGGACGCAAAAGAACAAACAAATTTAAAATCAAGAGCTATAATAACATTCGTAAATGAACATTTTGAAGAAAAAATTTCATCAGGTTCTTATGATGACATTCGTAGAAAGGATTTAAAATTATTGGTTCTTGCTGACATTATAGAAAATAGTGGAGTAAATAAAGGTTCAGCAACCAACGACCCAACAAGAGGTTATTCTTTGCAAAAAAACTTCAAAGACCTAATTGTAAGATACAAAACAGACGATTGGAGCAAGACTTTAAAAGCATTCAACAAAAACAAACCATCGCTTTCTGAAATATTAGAAAGAAAAAGAAATTTTGAAAAAATACCAGTAAAACTCCCAAGTGGCAAGCCACTTGAACTTTCGCTTGGCGAACACAATGTTTTACAAAAGGAAATTATTGAACAATTTTTGCCACGTTTTGGTAGCGACTGCATTGTATTATACATTGAAGACACTTCAAACAAATCCTTACATATTGAAACCAAAGAATTAGAAAAACTAAACTTCTTTGAACTTTCACACGATGAATTGCCAGATATAATTGCTTACAGCAAAAAAAATAATTGGCTTTATCTTATTGAGGCAGTTCATAGTTCTGAACCAATGAGCGAAACAAGAGTTTTAGAACTAAAAAAAATATTGAAAGACTGCAAAGCAGAACTCATATTTGTAACCAGCTTTTTGACAAGATTACAATTCAGAAAATGGATGATGGACGTTGCTTGGGAAACAGAAGTATGGATATCGGACAACCCAGACCATCTAATACATTTCAACGGTCATAAATTTTTAGGGGCTTACAAACCAGAATGAAAAAAGGGCAGCACATAACATTTAGCCGTGTAGAAGAAAGCCTCTTACCAAAATCTACTTTTGGGGCTTTTTCTACTCTTACCTTAAATCCGCAGGCAGTATATAAAAAGGAATCTAAAAAGCTTGAAAATCAATGACTTAAAATCTTTTTTCTTCCCCAAAAATTCACTATATTTAGTGAAATACCTGACGAGATGAAAATTACAACAAGTTTAGAAA
>JANOMP010000303.1:0-12999 GCA_031420365.1 Cytophagaceae bacterium | reverse complement strand
AACAAAAAGTTTCTGGGCAATTTAAAACTGGTCAAAACGCATTTTGCGTCATTCGTTCTGTCATTGATACATTGCTAAAAAGGCAACTGCAGGTAATTCCATACCTAAATTTAATCATCAAAAATCAACCTGTGTGGTAACTATTACTTTACGAATTTAATTTAAAAGTAAATTTTATTTAATACCCATTTAGGCATGAATTTTGATACTTTTTGCAATAAATTACGATTTAATTGAGTTTCATAAATTTTCCAAAATATTTTAGTTTTTTTCTAATTATTTTAATAGTTGACCAAGATATTCTTGCCCAAGAATTAATGATCAACTGGCAAAGAGTCTTTGGAGGGGAAAGAAATGAAATAGCTTATGCAAGTGTGGAAACTACAGATGGTGGGTTTATGGTAGTGGGTAGCACGAGTAGTAAAAATTCATTCGATGTTAAAGATTCAAGAGGCTTTGAAGGATCTGGTGGTATAGATTTTTGGATTATAAAAACGAATTCAACTGGAAACATTGAGTGGTCAAAAACACTTGGTGGAAGCAAAGACGATATTGCAACTAGTATTGTGAAAACAACCAATAACGAATATTTAATTGTGGGTACCACTCAATCTACTGACGGAGACGCAAACCCAAGTGGTGTAAATGGTGGTTTGATACTGATTAGACTTAAATTAAATGGAGATATTGTTTCCAAGAGGCTTTTTGTTGGAGGCACAAGAACTAACGAACCTTCTTATATTCCTGTAAATGCTTTTTCTAAACCTACATTGAAAGTATTAGATGATGGTAGAATTGTATTAGGAGCAACTAGGTCAATTGGAATTGAACCATTTTCTAGTTTGGATTTTTACGTTGCTATGTTGACTCCATTTGGAGATACGTTATGGGAGAAAACCTATGGTGGTGGACTAGAAGATTATATGAGTGATATTATAGTTTGTTCCGATGGAGGATTTTTGATGGTTGGTTCCACTTTTTCATCTTCTAGACACATATCAGGGGCAGGAAATGGATTTTTAGATATGTTTTTTGTTAAAGCAGACCCTTCTGGAAAAGAATTATGGAAAAAAGGAATTGGTGGTTCTGGTTTAGATTTGTTTTCTTCTGTTGTAGAAATTGGAACTACAAAAGAATACTTTTTGGTTGGAGAGAGTAGCTCAAATAATGGGGTAATAGGTTTAGGAGCAGGAGAGAAAGATGGAGTTATCACAAGGATTGATAATTCAGGGAATGTTTTAGCCTTGAAGAAATTTGGAGGAGTAAATAATGATGGATTTTATCATATTTCAAGGGGAAAAGATAATGTATTTTATTGTGTAGGAACAAGTGAATCCACTATAGGAAATGTCAAAACAAAAGGGCCAAAAACTGATGTGTGGATGATGGTTTTGGATGAAAAAAATGTATCAGCTCAATATCATAAGCTTTTTGGCGGAGCAGATATTGACTTGGCAAGACATGTTACTTTTACATCCAAAGGAGAACTTTTTTTAAGTGCAAGCTCACGCTCTTCAGATTCAGATTTATATACAAATAGAGGCCAGAGTGATTTCTGGTTAGTTTATTTAGCACTACCTCCTCCAATTTTATTTGGCAGGTTTGATGCATTTCTAAATGAAACACTAGATATTGAGTTATTATGGACTACTACTTATGAAAATAATGCTCAGTTAATTACTTTGGAGAAGAGCTCTGATAATAAGACATTTTTTAAAATGAAAGAAGAAAATGCTCTTGGCATTTCTAATGATGCAAGAACGTATAAGTTTATTGACAAAAATCCCTTTCTTGGTAGAAACTTTTATAGGATTTTGTATTCAGATAAGTCTGGAAGGAGTTATTTTGGCCCAGTGGCGAACTTTAACTTTGTTCCTTTGGCTAAAGAACCACCAGAATTTGAAATGAAAGTCTATCCAAATCCAGCCACTGAATTTCTTTATGTTGAAAGTGATGTTACTGTAAATGACATTTCTATTTTAAGTTTAAATGGAAGAAAAATCAGGTCTTCTGCTGAATTATTCGTAAAGGGAAAAATTCAAATTACCATTTTAGAAAAACTCGCAAGCGGCGTATATTTTATTATAATTGAAACCAATGTTTCAAAGTATACCAAAAAAATAGTTATCCGTTAATACTAATTTTGGTGATTTTAACATTGTTTTTTCGGTTTTATTCCTAATAATTAGACAATTTTTAAAAGGATAGGGAAATATATTTTTATCTTCTTATTTGTATAGTTAAATTTGAATATGGAAAAAGTAGTTAAATGGGGAATATTAGGTGCTGGAAGAATTGCCGAAAAATTTGCATCTGATTTAAATAAAACAAATAATTGTATTTTGGTCGCTGTAGCGAGCACTTCTCTTGAAAGAGCAAAAGATTTTTCTTTGAGACATAGTGCTCAATTTTTTTTTGGAAATTATGAAGAATTATTTAGTGTAGAATTAGATGTTATTTATGTAGCCACACCTCATAATTTTCATTCTCAACATACCTTACTTTGTTTAAAAAATAAAGTGGGGGTTTTATGTGAAAAGCCATTTGCAATGAATGAAGTGGAAGTTTCTGAAATGATTGCATTGGCTAAAAAAAATGAGACGTTTTTGATGGAAGCATTTTGGACAAGGTTTTTACCTACCACTTTAAAGACTTTGGAGTTAATTAATGCTGGAGTTATAGGGAAAATTATTACACTCCAGGCGGATTTCGGTTTTTTAGCTAATTTTGACCCTGAAGGTAGGGCTTTTAACCCTAAGTTGGGTGGAGGAGCGTATTTGGATATAGGTATTTATCCAACTTTCTTATCTTTGTTGCTTCTTGGCTATCCTTCGAGTATTAAAGCATCTAGTGTTTTAGCTTCAACTGGGGTAGATTTAACCACTTCATTTATTTATAAATACGACAATGAAAGTACTGCAGTATTAAATTGTACTTTTGGTGGAAACACGAATTGTGAAGCACAAATCTATGGCGAAAAAGGAAGAATTATAATAAGTAGCCGATTTCATGAGGCAAATAGTATATCTCTAATCCTTAATTCTGGAGAAATAGAAAAATATGATTATCCAAGAGACACATTTGGATACAATTTTGAAATTGAAGAAGTGAACTCTTGTTTAAGGGAGGGTAAAAAAGAGAGTGATATATTGCCACTTTCTTTTAGTAAAAAACTTATTCATCTTTTGGATAAAACCAGAGAAGACGCAAGAATTATTTACTAAAGTTTTATTTTATCAAGAATTCAACATTAGTGTTTTCCCAGTTTAGATCAAAATTTATTCCTTTGGAAGTTTCTGTTAAGTTTATTGTAAACTGTTCAGTTTGCAATTTTTTAATAGCTGTTTTTACTTTAAATCTCAAATAGTCTTTATCTGAATCATAATTTGTGCCCCATTGCCCAGTTTCTTTATTAAGAATTATTGTCCACTCATTTTTATTTGGGATAGTCCATAAAGAATAATCTCCAGATTTCACTTTTTGGTTTGCAAAAGTACAAGATTTTGAAACATGCAAAACTGTAGCCTCATTGGCACCGGTTCGCCATACGGTATTGTATGGGGCCAAATTTCCAAAAATTTCTCTTTTGTTCATTAATGGCCTACAATAACCAACTTTGATTGTTAAGTCTCCTTTTGAAGCTTCAATTTGTTCAAATGGACTATTCCTTTTAGTCCAACTCCTTATGCTAAAAAGTGCAATAATTAATACGACAACTATTATAAAAAAGACATTAATTATTTTTTTCATAAACTTAAAATTTAAATGATTTTGATCCCGAATCGTACAATGCGAATAGTTTAATATTTTTTCCTTTTGCTTGTATTTTCAGTTTGTCTATAACCCATTTTTTATTTGAGCCATCTAAAACTAAAGTCCCATTAAAATTTTGTAAAAGGTCTAAATCTTTTAAGGCATTATTCGAACATAACAAATAATCTAAATCAATTGGTATTATTTTGCTTGGTTTAGAAACAAGCCAATGAATACTTAAATTGGAATTGTGGATCTGTAAGAATGAGTTATTTTTTATAGCATGGGATGTATATTTTTTTACTCCAGCATGATCATGATAGTTTTTTAGATGATATTGATAAATCATGGAATTATTAATTAAAGTATCTGAAGATATAAATAAAGCATTTCTTCCTTGAAGAACCGTGACTCCAATGCCATTTGGGATAAAATGAAAGGTCAATTCTTTTTCTTTATTTTGATTGAAGAGTTTGTTGATTTTTAAAATAGTCAATATTAGAATTAGTAAAGTGATAAGTTTTAAATATTTAATTTCTTTCATTGAAAAAAAAGCAAAACTTAAAAACACAATTATTTGTAGCAAAATTAGGGTTAGAAAGCTTATTTCTATACTTCTTGTAACCGAAAAAGGTAAAAACTGAAATATCTCTACAAATTTATTTAAAGCTATAATGCTTAGTTTAAATAGATATGCAATAAGTGACCCTACAATGGGAACCGAGTTAAGGAACAATAAAAGTAAACCCAAGGGCAAAATGCCAAAAGAAATTGCAGCCACTCCCGGATTTGCTAATAAAAAATAGTTAGGAAATTGATGAAAATAGAAGATGGATAATGGGAAAGTAAATAACTGAGCAGCAAATGAAACCGCTGTAATCTCCCAAAGCCATCTAATAACTATATTTTGAATTTCGAATAATTTTTTTAAAGGCGGGTATACAATTAAAATACCTAAAACGGCTAAATATGATAATTGGAAACCTACATCGTAAAACCAATTTGGATTTATTATTAGGAGTATTAATGCGGATAGACCCAAAGTATTAATCGGATTATGGTCTCTGTTAATTGCGGAGCCAATTTGAAATAAAGTAAACATCAATGTGGCTCTGCAAACGCTAGGACTTAAACCGGAATATAATGCATATATCCACAACAGAGCAATAACTATTATATGAAAATAAACGTCTTTTTTGTCCATAAATAGGCCAAGAATTAGCCCAATAATCCAAAATAATATACCAACATGCATCCCAGAAACTGCTAATACATGTATGGCACCAGCATCAGTATAAGCTTGTCGAAGATCATAATCTAGGTCTGACTTCATTCCAGCCACTAATGCGTCTGCAACACCAATTTGTTTTTGGTCATCTAGCGCACTTTTATAAACATTATGGGTATATAAATTTAGTCGATTCGCAAAAGCAAATATAGGGTGAAAGTTTTGTTTCCCTGTAAAAACGAAATCGCCAATTTTTAAAAATTGGTGAGTGTAAATATTTTTTCTTGCTTGAAATTTTTTGTAATCGAAATCAAATCGATTTTTAGGGGGTTCTATAGCTCTTGGGGCACCTTTAATTAAAAAAATTTGACCAAATTCTGGATAAACATTTGTGTTTTTGTTGAAATAGAGTAAAGTTTGTCCTTTGGATTTTAACCATTTTCCTTCCTTTTTAAATGCTAAAACTTCCGCAATGCATTTGTAGGTCTTTGGTTTTGTTTCGGTTTGCGAATTGATATTAACTAAATAAGCTTCTATTTTTTTTTGGTTTAAAATATGATTTGGGTCTGCATTTTGTTTATTAATTTTTTGTACAAAAAAACCGATCAGGAAAAAGAGAATGGAAGCGAAATGTCTTATTAATTTAAATTTAGGTTTTAAAATTGCATAAAAGCTTACTATTAGAACCCCTAAGAAAATCGAAAAAAATACTATTGTTGATACAGTGATTGCGTCGGATATAAGTATCCCATAAATGAGAAAAAGAAGAAATCTAAAAGCAGGAATGGCCTTTAGGTTTAACATTAGTATGACTCTTTTTGATTAGGGAAATCGCCCGATTTCACATCGCTTATATAATTTACAAAAGCCGTATTCATATTATTAGCTAAGTCTGCATATCTTCTTAAGAAACGGGGAGAAAAGTCTTTATTTATTCCAAGCATGTCGTGAATTACTAATATTTGACCATCACAACCATTTCCAGCACCTATTCCTATAGTTGGGATTTCGAATTTTTGGCTTACTTGAGTGGCAAGTTTTGATGGTATTTTCTCTAAAACTACTGCGAAACACCCTAAATTTTGAAGTAGCTCTGTATTTTCAAGAAGCTCATTTGCTTCATCTTTCTCTTTTGCCCTTACGGAATATGTACCAAATTTATATATAGATTGTGGCGTTAATCCTAAATGGCCCATAACAGGAATACCTGCACTTAATACTCTTGCAATTGATTCTTGAATTTCTTTACCGCCTTCCATTTTAACAGCATGAGCTCCAGACTCTTTCATAATTTTTATTGCTGAACGCAAAGCTTCTTCAGAATTTCCTTGATAACTCCCAAAAGGTAAGTCAACAACTACTAAGGCTCTTTTTACCGCTCTCACCACACTTTGAGCATGATATATCATTTGGTCTAGCGTAATGGGTAGAGTGGTTTCATGACCCGCCATTACATTGGAAGCAGAGTCGCCAACCAATATGAGTTCAATACCTGCTGCATCAACTAAACTGGCCATTGAGAAATCATAAGCTGTTAGACAGACTATCTTTTCTTTTTTGGATTTTAAATCTTTAAGTGTGAGGGTAGTTACTCTTTTTATTTCGGAATGTTTTGACATGTGAAATATTATTTGTTTCCAAGCCAGGGCTCGGGGTTAAGTTTATCAAAATTATGCCATATTTGAAAATTTATTTCTGGCGAACCATCTTTTGTGGCCACAGTACCTAAAGGTTGGTTCATATTTACTTTGTCATTAATAGAAACATTTATAGTACTTAAATTGGCATAAACGGTATAATAGTCTCCATGTTGAATTGCCACTACATTGTTAAGTCCTGGTATCTGAGAAATATCTAAAACTGTCCCTTCGAAAACTGCATGAACTGATGCATTAGGACTAGTTTGAATGTCAATACCATTGTTGTCAATCTTTAGGCTTTTTAAAACTGGATGATTTTTTACGCCGAATTTGTCTGAAATAAATCCTTCAGCGGGCCATGCTAATTTTGATTTAAAAGAAGCAAAATTCCTTTTAGAAGATTTTGAAGAAGGATTTTCTTCAACTTTTAGTTTTGTTTCTTCTTTTTCTTTGGTTTTAAAGGTACTCTCATTTTTTTTTGATAACATCTTTTTTTCTGCATCTTCTCGTTCTTTTATTGATTCTCTTCTTGATGCAGGTATTTTTCTATTTGATTGATCTTTCTCAATTACTTTGGATATTAAGTTATTTAGGCTACGAACTGCCGTTTTGGATTTTTCAAGCTCCTCTTTCAAAGCTCCTTCTTTCAAAGTTAAATCTGCCACTATCAGTCCTTGTCTTTCTTTAAGTATCTCTAAATTTTTAGATTCTATTTCTATACTTTCAATTAAAGTCTGTTGTTTTAATTTTTTTTCTATTAATGTTCTTTGTCGTTGCTTTAGCATTTCTCCAATTTTATTGATTTGGACTAGTTGATGTTTTCTGCTCTCAGTGTATTGTTCTAGGTATTTATATCGCATAAATAACTCATTTAAAGAACCAGAGGAAAATAAAAAGCCAAGTTTAGTTAGTTTATTGCTGTTTTTTGAAGAGCGATATAATGTTTGAGCATATTCAATTTGTAAAGCTTTTAGTTGATTAGCTAATCCGTTTTGAGCTTTTACAAGTTCACTCATTTCTCCTTTTATAAGTTCAATGTCTTCCCTTGCCAAAGAAATGCTATTTTCTTGATTTTCAATTTGTTGGATAATAGCTTTTATTTGACCTATTGTATTTTCTCTTTCTTTTTGAGTTTCATTTAATATTTTTTTTGTTTGAATTATATTTACTAAGTTAGCTTTTTTCTCTTTTTCTAGTATTGTACGGCTTTTTTGGGCTAAGGCGCTTAATACAAGTGAATGAAGTAGAATAATTACAATGTGAAAACTCTTTTTCATTTTTTATTTATTACAGGAAACTAGGGCTATAAAACGTTATATTTTTCAAAAATTAGGAATTTTTTCTAAGCTATATCCTTTTGGCACATTGTAAGGAAAACGGATGTTTCTATCTAAAAAGTCAAATTTTAAATGTTCTATTTCTATGTTAATTTCTTTTGGTTTTAAAGGATTTAAAGAAGAAATTAATACTGAGACAATTCTTGGTACTACTTTTTCATCGGCTGTTGTGAAATTCTTATAGTCAATAGTTAAATTAGTATTGGATTTTTCGTCTTTTGCTTTTATTGAAAATAGTTTTTCTAAAATTAAATCAAATTTATTTAGAATTTCAATGTCATTTCTTTTCTGTAAAATACTTTTGTATTCTTTTTCTGAATTAAATACATCGCTACTATCAACGGGGATAGCAAGATTACCAATTAAGAGCGATTGAAGCATTGCAAATGTTAGTTTAAAGTTAAATTGCTTATTGATTTCCTCAAAGCTAAGTTTATAGTGATTTCTATTTAATCTATCCATAAAAAATATTGAATCTGGATTGATAGACGCCCTTGCAGCTTCTAAACCTAAATTAATAGAAATCCAAATTGTGCTATCTTTTGCAACATGAATATTTGCTGGAAAATTTTGATTTAATTTTTCTGATTTAAAACTTATTTTTGTTTTAATCTTTATTTTTTCAAAATCTGTTTGTTCGGTATTAAAAGTATATTTGACCAGTTCTGTTTTCTCAGGAATTACAAGTACGGAATCTACTACTGACTCAAGGACTTCTATTGGTAACGTAATTTCAATTTCATTCTTTTTTAATTTATGACGTTTGCAAGAAGTCATAAAAATCATAAGTAAACAAAAAAATAAAAGTTCTAATTTTCGCATTTTATTCTAACAATAATCCTTCCTTGGTTTTTCTTTCTAAAATTTTATTTGTAGGATTTTTTACAAAAGCTTTTTTCCAATATTCAATTGCATTCTCTTTTTGACCAAGCTTAAATTCAATGTCCCCTTTAAGTTCTAATATATTTGAACTTGGATTTGTAGTATTCGCTAAAGCTAAATTAATTATAGAATTTGCTTCAGTAAAATCTTCCTTTTGAAAAAGAATAAATGCTTTAGTGTCTAAATAATCTGAATTTTTTGGATGGTTAGCCAAAAGTGTTTCAATAAGGATGCTGCTTTTTGCTAAATCCTTTTTTCTTGTGGCTAAAAATAAACTATAATTATTAAGTACATGTTCATTGTTAGGATTTGATTTCAAAACCATTTCATATGTGTATTCAGATTTGTCATATAACTTAAGCTCTTGATATAAATCTCCTAAATTTGAATTAATATGATTTATTAAATCTTTGTTTTTACCAGATAGGCTTCTAGCCTCTTCAAATGCTAAAACTGCTTCGTCAAAGTTTTTTTTTAGTTTATGACCAAATCCATTGTGATACCAAAGAAAGCCTTGATTTGGAAATAATTCTAAAGCCTTTTCTGTGTGTTTAATAAGATCTTCAATTAATCCAAGTTTTAAGTCTAGTTCCACAATCGCCATCCAGGTTTCAAAAGTAGAATTGTCGTTTTTAATAGCGATTAAATAAGTGTCTCTAGCATTTATGAGATTCCTGTTTTTTACTAGAAGATCTGCTTTAATAATGTAAGACCTAGCTTCAGAAGGATGCTGAGCTATTATTTGGTCTATGAAAATTATTTGATTCGTTAATTCCGATTCACTAAGGTTTTTACCCAAAATCAACAGTTGATTTGAAAGAATTTTATTTTTTACATTAGCCAACATATTGTTTTGTGCAATAGCTCTCTCTAGTAAAGCCTGATTTTTTTCTCTATTTTTTTGGTTTAGAAAAACATCCGAAAGTAAGGCGTAAGCTTCAAAGAAATTTGGGTTTTCTTCCAAAGACTTGTTTAATAATTCTAAAGCTTCGGGAGTTCTATTGTTTTGAAGCATTATTTGTGCCTGTTGTATTAAATATTCAGGTTCTTTTTTAATAAACTTTGCGCCTTCTTTTAATGCTGCTTCTACTTTGTTTCTTTTAAGTAATAGAAGTTGTTTTTTGTGTGTAATTTCTTCTGATGAACCAAGGATTTTTTCCATTTCATCAAAGGTTTTTATTACTTCTGCTTCTTTACCTTCTATAATTAAAAGGTCAGTAAGTATAAAATAATTATTTGAAACAGTAGGTTTAAGCTTTATTAGTTTTTTAACAGAAGAAATAGCTTCAGTATAATTTTGATTTTTAACTAGAAGATCTATAAAGTTTTGTAAATAAAAATAATTGGAATTATCTAAATCATAAGCTTTTTTAGCATTAATTAAACTTTCTGCATATTTGTTTTGTATATTTTCAGTTTTGGAAAGCATGTAAAAGACGCTCGCATTATCACCAAAGGTTGAGAGAATAGATTTAAATTCAGATGCTGCTTTATCGTGGTTTTCTGTTAAATAGAACTTCATCGCATTTAGAAAAGCCATTTCTGTTTTCTGCTCTTTCGCTCCAATTGTAGTTTCGCTAGGGTCTCCGACAGCCACCTGTCCAAAAAGTATGTTTGATAAAAACAGTAGAAATAGGATTAATCTCATTACAATTTAGATTTGAATAGCTTTATTATTTACTAATTAAAAATTTGTATTCGTGCACTTAAATTTTTTATAAAGAATCGAAATGTTATTTTTGTTTTCAGGAAATTTGTTAAAGACTTAAAAAACGTAAAATTGACGAATTTGTTACAAAAAATCAAGCTATCTACCCTTATATTATAAATTATGGCTAAGCAAAGTAAGCAAAGAAAACCATTTGTCGAAACTTCCTTAGATTCGACCTCAACTAATATCATATCTTATTCTCCTTTTCTAGTATTAGGATGTATTTTGGCATTAGTATTTATTACATACGGCTTTATTTGGCAAAATGGATTGGTTTGGGATGATGATCCGTACATAACTTTAAATGAATCAGTTAAGAACTTAAACGTAAAAGATTTAATATCAGGTTTTCATGTGGGAAATTATCACCCATTAACAATGTTATCCTTAAGTATGGAGTATCTTTTGGTAGGTGAAAAGCCCTGGTTATATCATTTCAATAATCTTGTTTTACATAGTTTAAATTGCTTTGTGCTGTACAATATATTCAATTATTTAAAATTCTCTCAAACCTTCATTCTAATTTTTATTGCATTATTTGCTGTGCACCCAATGCACGTAGAGTCCGTGGCTTGGGCGGCAGAAAGGAAAGACGTGCTCTATACATTTTTTTTATTGCTTTCATTTTATTACTACATAAAGTTTTCGAAAGAAAATTCAACAAAATATTATCTAATTTCCATTCTGCTATTTGTAGCTTCTTGTTTATCAAAAGGAATGGCAGTGGTTTTACCAGCATTGTTGTTGATAACTGATTGGTGGATTTTAAAGAAGCCTTTGAATTGGAAAAATTCTATTGAAAAAATACCATTCTTTGGAATAACTTTGATTTTTGCCTATATAGCGACTACAGCTCAAAAAGAAGCCGGAGCCGATGCTACGTCTGTAATTAAAGCCGCATTTTCTGGCGGAGAACGTTTTAAGATTGTAAGTTATTCTTACCTTTTTTACTGGATCAAGACTTTGGTTCCTATAAACCTATTACCCTTTTATCCATATCCAACAAAAGTTGGTGGAAATGTTCCTGGATTGTTTAATTTGGCAGTATTAGGAGTTGTTTTGTTTGGAGTTGTGTCTTATTGGTTTGGCAGAAGAAATAAAATGATTTGGTGGGCTGTTTGTTTTTTTACAATATCTATTTCAACAGTTATTCAAATTTTGCCTGTGGGAAGTGCAATCGTGGCAGACCGTTATTATTATCTTTCTTCTATTGGGCCTTTGTTTTTATTTGCTTGGTTTTTTTCAGATAAGATAGAAAAAGGATTTAAAATCTTTAAAAGCATTGCTTTCGTTTTTATTGCTGTTTACGGATTAATGGCCTTTTTTCAAACTAGGCATTGGAAAAACGGATATACATTATTTAAGCCTGCAGAAAAATTTTATCCTGAAGATGCCATGGTCTTAAGTAATATTGGCTGGTATCATTTAGGACAAAAGGAGTTTCCAACTGCTAAATCTTATTTAATGCGATCCGATAACAACGGCTTCAAAAATGCTGATGTTTGTAGAACTATAGGCTCTATGTTTATAGACGAGGGCGATTATAAAACGGCATTGACATATTTAGAAAGAGCCCAGCTTTTTTTGCCTAAAAACCCCAGAACGGATTGGTTAACTGCTTTAGCACATCAAAAATTAAATAATTATGGAAGTGCCTTGCCGTTTAGCGAAATTGCGATTAAATCACAGCCAGAAAACTTTGAATATTTAAATACCCATTCACAAATCTTAATGGGCTTAAAAAGATTTAATGAATCCAATAAAATAATTGAAAAATTAATTCAATTAAAGCCTGAAAATTTAGATTCTTATTTAAATGTAGCCTATACAAAAAGGCTTCAAGGGGATTTAGCTGGAGAGGTGAAATTATTAGAAGACTTAATTGGGAAGAATCCTAGCTATTTACCAGCTTATAGGAATATTGGGGTGACTTTGAGCGATTTGGGCAGACATTACGAGGCGGTTGAATATTGGAAAAAGGCAATTTCTTTTGACAAAACAGGCGATTATGAATACAATATAGGAATAAATTTTGCTATGCGAGGGCAACTGGATACAGCCAAAGAATGGCATATTAAAGCTGCTAAAAAAGGAAAATTAGAAGCACAGCAAATTTTGAAAACTAATGGGGTGATTTATTGACAGAATTTATTTTCTCTCCTAAAGTTTTTTTTGCCAGAATTTTTGCATAAATAGAGGTCACATCACCTCTGTATTGTAGTGCTTCTTTTTGACTATATTTTTCTAATAACATCTTATCTATACTTTTATAACTTTCAAATTTTTTTGGTTTGTTTAGTTTATAGATTCAGAACTCCATGTCTAATCCTCTGATTTTAGTATTCGTGGGGATTTGCACGTAAACTAAAAAGTGGGGATATTTGTGAATGCAATTAATACTTCCCATTTTTCCGTCTGGCACACACCTTATCAGTGCTTGTACTGCTT